>JALTNN010000055.1 GCA_027000685.1 Microcaldota archaeon | reverse complement strand
GAAGTAGACCTCATGTATGGCGAGCGTGGGAACCTCTGAGATGACGGCCCTCCTAAAGGCGTTCATGAGCCCTGTGTTCACTCCCTTGACGAGGAACTTCGCACTCTCCTCATCCCTCTCTAACAGTTCTACCTTCACACTCTCCTACCCCTTCTTCCTCCCCTCCTCCTTGTTCCGTCGTGGGGTATCGGGGTGACGTCATGTATCCTGATGATCTTCAGGCCCTGACGGACGAGTTCCTTTATGGCAGCCTGGGCCCCCGGTCCCGGCGTCCTGGACTTGTTACCTCCCGGGGCCCTCACCTTGACTATGACGTAGCGGAAGCCGAGTTCCTTCAGCCTCTGGGCCACCTTCTCTGTGGCCTTCATGGCGGCGTAGGGGGTTCTCTTCTTCCTGTCTGCGTCCACCACCTGTCCCCCCGAGGATATAGCTATGGTCTCCGCTCCCGTGATGTCCGTGGCGTGTACGATGGTGTTGTTCTTCGAAGAGAGTATATGGACGACCGCGACCTTTGGCACCTCGCTCAAGCGGTCACCTCCTCAGGCTTTTGCTCCTCCTTCGGCTGTCCGGAGAACCTCACGTAGTCGTAGATGTGTGAGTCTATCGTTACGAGGTTCTCCTCCTCCCTCCTCACCCAGTAGGAGGGGGACCTCACCCGCACTCCATCTACATAGACGTGCCCGTGCACGATGAACTGCCTGGCCTGCTTCACGGTCCTCGCGTATCCCTTTCTCCATACAATGGTCTGGAGCCTTCTCTCGAGTATATCCTGAACTGTGAGGGAGAGGACATCATCAAGCGTAGCGTTTTCAGGGAGAAGACCAAGCCTGTAGAGCCTTCCGAGGAGCTCCTTTTCTCTTTTTTCTCTCTCAGGACCGGAAAGGGGCAAAAGCTTTCTCGCAAACGCCCTTATCCTCCTAAGCTCTGCCTGGGCCCTCCACAGCTCCCTCTTGTTCTTCAGACCGTAGAGCTTCATGAGCCGTCTTTCCTCTATTATCCTCCTCTTGTCCCACCTCTTGAAGGGTCTCACCCACTTCTTCCTGAGTCTCCTCACGTTATCATCTCCTCTTCCTGCCCACCACGGATATCTTGTTCTTCCTCGGGTGGGACCTCGTCCTCTGACCCCTCACCTTGAGGCCCTTAGCAAGCCTTATCCCTCTCCAGGATCTTATCTCAAAAAGCCTCTTTTTCACATTCATGAGGTGAGTCTCAAGATCCGTCCCCACGAGGTGCTTGTCCTCGCCCGTCCACCAATCCTTCGGATTGTTCACAGCCCACCTCGGAATTCCGTACTTGAGGGGGTTCTTCACGACGTCCTCGATGAAAGAATCTGCTTCGGGTGGGAGCTCACCGAGTGGTGTGTTGACAGAGACACCATACCTCTCGGCGATGACCTTGGCGACCATCCTCCCGTAGTTCATCCCCACACCCTTTATGCCCGTGAGTGCAAACCAGAGTGGCTTTGTTCCGTCGAGATCGAAGCCGGCGATACGTACAATGTTCCTCATTTCGGCCATAGAATCCCACCCGTCGGTATATCGTTCCCCGAGTAGAGGTTAAAAAGGTTATGAGGTTTGCCTACGCTTCCACATTATCGGATAGATCCCCTTTTCCATTATAACGCGGAAAGTGTCCGTCACGACACCTCTATCCATCTCGGCGATCTCCTCGGAGCTCCGGAGAGCGTGGGCTAGTGCCACAAGCTCCCCCTTCTTCGTCATGATGGCTACGAGCTCTCCGGGGGAAATACCCTCCTCCACAGCGAGTACACCGGGGGCTGTAAGATTGGCACCGTGCACAATAGCAGCCACGGCCGAATCACGGATTATGATCTTTGGAAGGTGTTCTACAGCACTCTCTACAGGTAGAAGATAGCTCTTCAGCAACTTTTCGTCCCCGTACTCTTTCCAGAAGTAATAAGCGTCTGACAGGTCTTGGAGCGTGACGGCGTCCTCCTCCGTGAGCGGGCCCACTCTCGTCCTCCTTAGCTCCACCATGTGGGCCCCCGTCCCGAGAACAAGTCCCAAATCGTGGCAGAGCTTTCTCGCATACGTCCCGGCCTCTACCCCAGTCCTGAAGAGGACGTACCTCCCATCCATCTCCAGGATGTCTAGCCAGTATATCGTCCTCACCCTGAGCCTCCTCTTCACGGAAGACTTGACAGGCGGCCTTTGGTAGATCTTCCCCACGAACTCCGAGGCAACCTCCCTCACCTTCTCTATGGTGGCGTCGCTGTGGAGTAACATGACGCCTACATACTCCTTACCTGCGTTGAGCAGGGCATAGAGAACCTTCGTCCCGCCATTTATGCCCACGGGCAGGACCCCTGTCACTTTCGGATCGAGGGTCCCACTGTGGCCGGCCTTCTTCGCCCCGAGAATCCTCTTCACCCAGGAGACGACTTCGTGGGAAGTGGGACCGGGCGGTTTATCGAGATTCACGATAGAGGCCCGGAGGAGCTCCTCCACAGTCCTCTCCTCGGGCCTCTTTCCCCATGGCCCTTCCTCTTCTTCGCCCTTTATGTAGAACTGCTTCTCCCTCTCCCACGGGAACTTCAAGCCAACTCCTCCAGCGCCGCCTCTATGTCTTCAACCACCCTTCCCGTGGGTATCAGGTGACGTTTGTTGAACCTCCTCTCCTTTATCCCCCTGCCAACGGCCTTCACGTAAAGATCGTCGATAACCTCGGTGACTATGACGGTTTTTCCAGCGTGTCTTCCGGCGGTCACCACACAAACAGACCCCCTCTTTATCATGCTACCACCATCCTCTTCATCGCGGCCTCCACGTAGGGCCTCATTTTTATGTCAACCTCCCCTATTTCCTTTACCCCTGTCTTCACGTAGAAGGCCTCTTCAATAACCCTCCTTGTACATGAGGAGCACAGAACACCGCCAAAGATCCTTTCAGGCCTCCTCTCTGTTTTAGAAAGCTTCCTAACCTCTACAGGTCTCCTTCCGTGAGGGACGCCGTGCAGATAGTTTCCACAAAGGGCACACACGTGCTTCGATGGCTTCTCCTTCCTGTAGTGGAACACTATCCTTCCGCCGGGGGTTCTAACGGCCACCCGCTTGAGCCTTCTTCTGAAGGGCGCTACCAACCCTCACACCTCCCGCGATGACGATGTAGCTCACCACGTACCACCATATTGCACCCATCTTTCCCAGCGGGGTCGCAATTTCCCCGAGTCCCGCCACCCAGAGGAGGGCGAGGAGGACGGGAACCGTAAAGAGTATCTTCCGCAGAAGTATTTTATTCATTTCATTCGTTGCTCGGAGGAGCTCCTCCTCGCTCAGCTCCCTCCCCTTCTCCTTTGCCTCCACGAGCTTCCTCCTTATCTCCTCCACCTTCTCCCTATCACCGAGCCTCATCTCTATGAGTCTGAGGTATGTGAAGACGGCCACCGCTAACGCCGAGACTCCAACCCAGACATCCACTTCCTGAGCACCTCCGCGAGTTCCTCCCCCGCCCTCTCTGCTTCGCCCTCCTTGTTATGTATAATATATACACTCGCCCCCTTCAACACGGCATAGGTAACGACGGCCATCCTGTTGAGCAGCTGATGGAGGGCCACGTCGTGCTCCAGCCCCATCCCTCTCTCACGGGCATCCCTCCTTCTCCTCCCCTCTACCTCCTCGGGATCCGCCTCGATTATCACAAAGAGTGATATGGGAAGCCTTTCGAGCACAAAGAACGGGAACCCTGGCATAAACCCTGTTTCGAGGGATATGAGGGCGTGTGTGTCGAGGAGGAGGGGCTCCTTCGCCATTTCTGCGATCTTCTCCGACGCCCTCTTGTGGAGGATCCTGTACTGATCCGCCGTGAGCTTCTCCCTTATCTCGTCCCTGTTCGTTATACCGTACAGCTCTCCTGCTACCTCGAGGAACACATCGCCGTAGTTGACCTCCCTTATCTCCACCCTCTTCAACGCCTCTCTTACCACGGTGGTTTTGCCCACTCCGGGAACCCCTACAACGACGGCGATCATTCCAACACCTTCTTCAGGGCCGGGTACATCTCTAAGATCCTCTCCCTCATTATGATCTCATAGTACCTGTATATAATGTCCACGGCAAGCAGGATACCCATTCCGGAGGCAAGCCCCCTGAACACGTCCGTGAAGCCTGCTATGAGCCCCACGAAGGCCGAACCAAGAACCGCGATCGTGGGAATGTACTTCTCCAGCACCTTGGCAAGAACCCTCGGATCCCTCCTGAAGCCGGGTATACCGAAGCCCGACGAGGCGAGCTGCTCGGCTATCTGCCTCGGACCGTATCCTGCGAGCTCTATCCACAGTACACCGAAGGCCACGGAGGTGATCGTGAGGAGGAAGATATAGATGAGGGCATGGACGAGGTTTGGCAGAAGGGTTGGGGGAGCCGTGCCCGTGGTGAGGAGGATTGTGACGTCATCCATGAAGTTGTAGGGCGGCTGGACAAAGTACGCGAGTCCTCCCACGAGCCTGTGGGTGACGCCGGCCT
>JALTNN010000054.1 GCA_027000685.1 Microcaldota archaeon | reverse complement strand
GTTGAGGAACCTCCTTGGCACCTCTCTCACTTCACACCCCCTCACCCGCACCCTGAACCAGTTCCCCCCGAGGTCCCCCCTCCCTATTTTCCTCCGGTTGTATATGGGTGAGTGGAAGGCCACGTCCCTTATCTTCACCTCCCTGAGCTCACTCCACCTCACCCTCCACAGGGAAATCCACTGTGCCGTGACTGCGTACTTATCCTTCGTCCCTGCGAAGGATATCCTACTCCTTGATATCCCGAGCTTCCTCGCCATCTCCCTCAGCACGTCGTTGAGATCCCAGTCCCTCTTCTCAAGTACGACGTGGAGGTATTCGCCTGATCCCCTCGGAACGTCCTCACCCTTCCAACCGAAGAGCACCTTTACCTCGGCCTTCCCGTGGATCCCCTCCTCCTCCACCACGAAGTCCTCGGGCTTCTCCTTTATCCTCCCCGGGCACCTAACCCCCGTGAGGTACGCACCTATGCCTATCTCCCTCTCCCACGTCACCTAAGCACAAAGAAGGAGATGAGGTTTAAAGCCCCGTACACGAGGGCGAGGATTCCAGCCACGAGGAAGTAGACGGATAACATCTGAAGTGTTACCACGTTGCTGAGCTGGGCGAGGATGTTCAGGACTATGGCGAGTAGGTAAATGAGAAGGCCGAGGGCAAACAACCCTGCCCTCTTTGCCGCCACCTTCCTCTCGAAGTAGTCCATCTTTGGAAGGAGGATCTTCATAATTCTCTCCATGTGGAACGTGAAGAGCTTGAGGAGCTCCATGACGATGGAGTAGATAGGGTAAACGGCGAGGAAGAGGGCCACGAGCAGTGTCCAGTGCGGAGGAACGTCTATCTCCGTGACAGCGTAGCCTGCGAGGTAGGCGATGGAGAGGAGCGCGATGACGTTCACGACGATCTTCCTGAGGTGGACCCCGACCCTCCTCTCGTACTCCTCGTCCGTCATGGTCCCCGGCTTTATCCTGTCAAGTAGCCTCAGAAATACACCGCCGCCCCTGTACGGCGTCCTGCTCCTCACGAACTCCAGAACCCTCTCTTCGTAGGAGAAGAGTTTGTTGGAGAGGATTGAAGTGAGGAATATCGTCACGAAGACGGCTCCCAGTATCTCGCCGGCACCGGGCACCCCGACGATGTGAGCGGTGGCCGCGAAGAAGAGGGAGAACTCACCGATCGGGAGGTCGAGTATGAGGAGCCTCGCGGCAGAGCGAAGCGGAAGTCCTACGAAGGGTGCTATGAGGGAGACCATGACAAGGTTTATTGTCTGGACGAGGAAGAGGAGGATACCGAGTAGCACGGCCCTCCCCGTTATTTCCGGGGCATAGAACAGGCCTATGGAGGTAAAGAAGACGAGGACGAAGAACTTCTTGAGGATCTCGAGCTCCCTCTCTATTCTTGATGCGGCTGCTACCTCGGAAAGTGCCACACCGGCGAAGAAAGCCCCGAGAGAGGGGGAGATACCGAGAAAGGACACGCCATACGAGGAGACCACGAGGAGCCCGAGGGCGTAGAGGGCGAGCTTGTCCTGATGTCCAAACCTCTTTATCATCCTGAAGAACCACCGCGAGATGTATATCCCCACCGTGAGGATGAGTATGAGTATGAGGACTGTGTGAAGGAGGATTTTCGTGATGGGAAGACCTTCCCCGTGACTCAGGAGGAATGCGAGGAACAGGACGGAGAATATGTCCTCGAGGATGAGCATGGACATAACTACCCTCGCCTCGAGGGTGTGCTGTAGCCTTCTCTCCAGGATGGTATTCGAGATTATCCCCGTCGAGCTAACGGCCACAGCCGCACCAGCCACCATGGCAGCCGTGGGGTCAAACCCGAGGAGTCTGGTGACCACGTATCCTACGAGGAAGCCGAAGCCACTCTTGATGGGTGAGAGGAAGAGGGCCTGCGTCCCCGACTCCACGAGCTTTTTCAGGTTGAACTCGAGTCCGATGTAGAAGAGGAGGAGTGTTATTCCGAGGTCCGCGAGCAGCTGGATGAAGTCGGAGGACTCCACCATCCCGGCGCCGGAGGGCCCCAGCGTGTATCCTGCGAGGGTGTAGCCGAGGACCGCCGGGAGTCCCACCCTCTCGAAGAGCGTCCCAAGGACAAGGGCCCAGAATAAGATAATACCGAGCTGTAGTAACAACTGCTGGACTGCCTCGGGCCCGCTCACGGGAGGAAATAGATTAGACGTCGTTAAATAACTTGTACCATTCCTCGTAGAGCCTTTCGAGCCTCCTCTGGTTCTTCACCATCTTCCTGTTCGCAATGTGGACGAGGCTTCTCAGATAGTCTTCCTCTACGAGCGGTTCCCCGTCCCAGTAGAGGGGGACGGCCATATGATCTATCCCCCTAACCTCTACGTGTACCTTCCACGGGGAGATGACCTGGATTCCCGTCACCTTGATTCCTGCTGCCCTCGCACCTCTAACGAGGAGGTAGCCCGCCCTCAGGGTTCTCGCGGCCACGTGGAGTATGAGGGGATCGAATTTGAACCAGAGGACATCCCCTCCGAAGTCCTGATACCCCTCCACAACCTCCTCGAACATCACGGGTCTATGCCACTTCCTGTGAAAGAACGAGCTTGCCTTGTCCTCCTCCTTCGACGTTCCGAGGAGCACGATCCTTCCAGAGCAGGAAGAGGTCGTTACAAGGTCTGGAACGGAGTTCACGAGCTCGAGGAGAGGAATGACAGGGGGATCCACCTCACCCCTCTCCATCGCCTCTCGGAGCCTTCGCAGGTGTTTCTCCCTGTACTCCTCCCACCTTCCCACGGGAAGAAATTACTCCACCCGTTTTAAACGTTGTCACCCTCAACTCTTCCGGGGTGAGCCGATGGGAAAGATCACCTACGTGTCGTGTGCTTACTGCGGGAGGAAGATCCCACGTGATAAGGCCGTCCCCATGTACAAACGGCCCTCCTGGCTGACAGCCCTGGACAAGGGCATGGAAATCACCTTTGTCGGGTGGGGAAGCGAGAAGGTGTATATCTGTATCTCGTGTGCAAAGCACAGGGGGATATCGTTCAGGGACTGGAGGACGAAGGTGGTGAGGGAGGACAGGCAGGTTCTCGAGAAGAAGAGGAAGAGGGCCCTCGGGAGGAAGAGGAGCGGAAAGAAGAAAAAGTAATCACGCCACTTCGTACACCACGATACTCCCGTTCGAGGAGACAAAGACGGGCCTGAACTTTTCGTTCCCACCCTTCCACAAGAGGAAGAGGAGGCTGTCGTTCATCTTCTCGCTCACGATGACGAGCCTGTTGCCCAACCTGTAAACTCCATAAGATCCCTGTATCTTGGGGAGGAGGTCGAAGGGGAGAGGTGCATAGTACACCGGCGGGGCGCTCTCCACTATGGGGGCATCCACAAAGAACGGGTTGGCGTTGTTCCCACAGTTGTAGTAGTTCCCCACGCTTACTTTCCTGCATTCATTCGTGATGACGAACGTGTACTCCTGTGCAATCCTCCTCCCTTCCTCGAAACCGTACCCGTAGAGGGCGAAGCTCGATGTGGCATAGACATAGTCCCTTAGCCAGAAGACGTACTCGTACCCCTTCTCCCTTATCCTCTCATAGGCCTCGTTCCACTCACTGAGCATCGTCCTCGCCACGAACCTGTTTGCCTTATAGATCTTGTTCGTGTTGTCCGTGGCGAGCGGGTGCTCCGTGAAGAAGGCGAGCCAGTGGCCCACACCCCACCAGTTGAATATGGGGGCATTCCTCTCGGTGTTCTTTTCTATGAACTCGAAGGCTTCGAGGAACTCCGGCCCCCTCCTCCACTCGAGATCCGAGGCGATTGGGGCTATGACAGAGGCCTCTCTCACCTCCTCCTGCGTGAGGAGGGTCGGGATCCTTCCAACCGTGTGGAATACACCCGTGGCCACCGAGGAGAGGAGCACCGTGATTATGAGGAGAAAGGCCCACTTCCTGATCCTTTCCTTCTCCCTCACCCTCTCCCACACGTCTGCGAGCACGAGACCTGCTACCATTCCGAGGGGAGCCCCAAAGTAGTAGCAAGTCTTCAGCTTTATCCAGCCGAGGTAGAGTGTTATCCCGAATACCGCTAATAAGAACAACATCTCCTTCCTCTCGCTGCGGTAAACGAGGAAGGGTGCTGCGAAGAGGGCAAAGAGGGCGAGTATGGAGTACTTCGGGGCCCAGAAGAAGTATCCATACCTCTCCTCCACGACGGTGGCCCCTATCACCGACGCCCTCTGCTCGAGTATCCCCGGCGGCCCCTCCACGAAGTCCTTCGGCCAGAGGTACCCGTTGTAGAAGTAGGCGAGGAGCCCTACAGAGAGAACAAGGACGGACGCAAGCGCGACCTCTTTTACACCACTCCTCTCCACCCTCCTCCTGCCATCTACGAGGAGGGCGAGGAATGCCGTTGCCACCTGCACGACGAATAGGAGAGCTGCGGTTCCGAATACCATCTGGTAGAGGTCAACGCCCGGGACGTTGCCCCCTATCTCCCTGAACGCCTCGCCGTAGCCGATGAACACCTCCCTCCCATCCGAGAGCGTGAGCGTCTGGGCGAAGCCCCTCGTAGCACTCAGGTTGAAGAAGGGTATGGAGATGATTGCAGAGACGAGGGAGATGTACAGGTATG
>JALTNN010000053.1 GCA_027000685.1 Microcaldota archaeon | reverse complement strand
CAGAGGAGAGGTTCTCTATCCATGCGATGGCGAGGGATGAGGCGGTGTCCACACGAGAAGATGAGGGGGAAGTTTTAAACAAGAGCCCGCAGTGTTATTTCCGTGGAAGACGGGGTCGTGGGAAAGCACGTCTTCGGGAGCCTGTATGACCTCGGGGAGGAGAGGGCATACGAGGACGAGGAGTGGCTGGAAGGCGTCGTGGTTCGCGCGGCAGAGCTCTCGGGTGCCACGGTCATCGAGTCGAGGTCGTGGAAGATACCCGGGCCCAAGGGAGGCGTATCCGTCATCGTCCTCGTGGACGAGAGCCATCTCGCTGTCCACACATGGAAGGAGTACCGCTATGCCACGGTCGATATCTACACTTGCGGAGACCACACAGACCCCTGGAAGGCGTGGGACTTCATTCTCTCCATCCTCAAGCCTGCGAGGCATACTGTGAACTACGCCGACAGGAGCCAGCTAACGTGATGCGGCCCTGATGAAGCTCACAAACACGGGGGAGGGCCGTTCAAATCTCGACTTGTACTCCGGGTGGGGCTGTGTACCGAGGAAGAACGGGTGATCCGGGGTCTCTACAAACTCCACGAGCGGCACACCGTCGTACCTGACGTGTATTCCCGAGAAGACAAGCCCCGCGTCCTCGAGGGTGTGTATGTATCTCGGGTTTACCTCGTAGCGGTGCCTGTGCCTCTCAAAGATGAACGGTTTTTCCGTCTTTCCCATCCTGTAGAGTTCCTCCCTTTCCCTGAAGACCTCCTCGAGGGATTCGGCCTCCTCGTACCACCCGCTCCCCTCGTAGACCCTCCGGGCGAGGGAGCCCTCTATTAGGTGGGCCGCGTACTCACCGAGCCTCATCGTGCCCCCGTAGAGGCCCTTCCCGAGTACTTCCGCCTGTTCGGGCAGTACATCTATGACGGGATGGGGGGTGTTACCCTCCACCTCCGTGGTATGGGCACCCTCGAGCCCCGCCACGTTCCTGGCGAACTCGACGACGGCGAGTTGCATGCCATAACACAGCCCGAGGAAAGGTATGTCGTTCTCCCTTGCGAGCTGGACGGCTCTTATCTTCCCCTCGACGCCAGTTGCCCCAAAACCGCCGGGAACGATGACACCGTCCGCGTCGAGTAACACCCTCTCGTCAAGCTCCCTCGTGTCAAGGAGGGTGACCTCCGGTCGTACTCCTGTTTCTGCCCATGCATGCTTCAACGCTTCGAGAATGCTGACGTAGCTGTCGGGGAGCTCGAAGTCCCCAATCTTCACGTACTTGCCCGCTATCACTATCCTCACCTCGTCATCGGGGTCCTCCATCCTCCGGAGCCTCTCCTCCCAGTCGGACAGTTTCGGGTCGGGAAGTCCCCACCTCTCCCGGAAAACCTCTGTAATCCCTTCCTCTTTGAGGTACACGGGGGCCTCGTATATGTTCTTGAGGTCCGGGAGGGAGATGACCCTCTCCCTTGGGATCCCCGTCGTTCTCTCGATCTTTTCCTTTCTGACGCCGTCAAGGGGGACGGGTGCCCTCCCGATGACGACGTCCGGCGTTATACCGTGCGAAAAGAGTTGGCGGATGGCATGCTGTGCAGGTTTCGTCTTCATCTCACCGAGGTGAGGGGGGATGGGAAAGTACACCACGAGGACGTGGATGACGTCGTTGCGTTCTCCCATCTCGGCGAGGCGTGCCGCGAGAAGGTAGGGGATGTTCTCGTAGTCGCCGACGACGCCCCCCACCTCCACAACGACAACGTCGGAGTTTTCAGCTGCCTCACTAATCTTTTCCAAGATCTTCTCGACGACGTGGGGTATGAGCTGAACCGTCCTCCCAAGGTACTTCCCCTTCCTCTCATCTTCTATCACTTCGCCGAACACCTTTCCGCTCGTGAGGTTACAGTTCCCGCCGATCCTCTGGTTGAGAAACCTCTCATACGTACCAAGATCCATATCGGTCTCCACGCCCTCCCACGTGACCCAGACCTCCCCGTGCTCCGTGGGCCGGAGCGTTCCTGCATCGTAGTTGAAGTACGGGTCTATCTTTACCACAGAAACCCTGAGGTTAGAGGCCTTAAGGAGGCGGGCGATGGAGGCCGTCACGACACCCTTTCCAAGCCCCGAGAACACGCCCCCGTACACGAAGACGTATTTCACCTTTCCACCTTGGCCGCCCCCTTTATATCCATTTCCTTCGGAGGCCGAAGTGAAGTGTTTGATTTCCGAGCAGGGATATTAAAGGGTTATAATGATTAACGGTGTTAACTCTTACGGTGGGAACGTGATGGCAGGTGTGCTGGAATTCCTCAAGAGGGCAGGAAGAACCTCTGGCGTGGAGGACTGGATAATCGAAGTCCTCTCAAGACCCGAGAAGGTTCATAAGGCGACGCTGATAGCTAAGATGGATGACGGACGTGTGCGAACATTCCAGGCCTACCGAGTCCAGTACAGCACGCTGAGAGGACCGGCAAAGGGAGGCATCCGGTTCCATCCGGAGGTTAACGAGGAAGAGGTGATAGCCCTCGCCTTCTGGATGACGATCAAGAACGCGGTGATGGACCTCCCCTTCGGGGGTGGAAAGGGGGGTGTGAAGGTTGACCCGAAGGAGCTAAGCGTGGGTGAGCTGGAAAAGCTGAGCAGAGCCTATGTGAGGGCGTTCGCCGACGTCCTCGGTGTTGACAGGGACGTCCCTGCACCGGACGTGTACACGGACCAGCGGATCATGGCGTGGATGTTAGACGAGTACGAGGCGATTATGAGGAAAAGAGAGCCGGGGATGATAACGGGGAAGCCCCTTGCTCTCGGGGGATCGTATGTAAGGGGTGTTGCGACCGCCCTTGGCGGTTTCTTCGTCCTCCATGAGGTTCTCAGGGAAGTGGGGGTGAAGAAGCCCTCCCTGGCCATCCAGGGCTTCGGAAACGCAGGGAGGAACTTCGCGCGTCTCGCCGCGGAAGCTGGATGGAAGGTGGTGGCGGTCTCTGACTCGAAGGGAGGGGTACTCGACAAGGACGGGCTTGACGTGGAGGAGCTCCTCAAGGTGAAGAGGGAAATAGGAAGCGTGGTGAGCTACAGGGGCGGGAGGAGGATAAGCAACGAGGAACTTCTCACGCTGGACGTGGACGTGGTGGTTCCAGCAGCCATCGAGGGGGCGATAGACGAGCACATCGCAAGAAGGGTGAAGGCAAACGTCGTGCTCGAGCTGGCCAACGGACCGACCACACCGGAGGCCGACAGGGTGCTACAAAGAAGGGGTGTTGTAGTCGTCCCGGATGTGCTCGCGAACGCGGGGGGTGTCACGGTCTCCTACTTCGAGTGGGTTCAGAACAGGACGGGAGAGCGGTGGAGCGAGGAAGAAGTAAAGCGGAGGTTGAGAGAACGGATGGTCTCGGCGTTCAGGAATGTGGTGGAGAGGGCTGGGGATATGAAGAAGCTGAGGGAAGGTGCCTACGTCCTTGCACTTGAACGTCTCGCGGAGGCCGTGAGGTGGCGTTTTTGAGCTTTTTTATCACTTATCGGTTCGAAAACCGAAGGTAAAATTTATAAACCCCCGTCCCCTACTATGGGCGGCGGGGCAAACCGGATGGCCGGAGAATATCCGGTGGCCCTGGAGGATAACCGTGAGGCCCAAGGCTGTCAGGGAGGATCTGGGAGGGAATAATCCCGCTTGCCTCCCGGCAGTTCCGCCGCAACGCGGGTCCTCCAGGGTCGGGGGGTAACCCTACCCTCGCACAGGGCCACAGGCCCGGCGGACGGGGTCCTGCTGTCAGGGATGGCAGAAGCTGCCTCGGCGCCGGGGTGGGTTCTGCTGTCCCGGCAGGAGGGCGCGTTCGTCGGGCTGTTGCGCGGGTGCGGGGATGGGGAACCTCCCCTCCGGGCCCAGACGCCTACTTCTCGTACTCCCTTCTCATCCTCTCCACGAGCCTCCAAAACCTCTTCTCGAGGAGCTCAAAGTATCTCCTGACCCCTTCTTCGCCGTACTTGAAGTGTATGGCGTTCTGAAGCCTCCTCGCTGCCTCCCACACGAAGACCCCTTTGAAGTAGGTGGGAAGCTTCTGGGAGAAAACCCTTCTCATTATCGCCTCGAAGTGCTCTCCTGCCACCCTCAGGGCCTCGTCCAAGCTCCTGCTCTCGAGTACCTTGGTTTGGTACTCCTTGTGGAGCTCTAAGATATTGTCCAGTTTCTTTTTGAATCTCTTCAGTAGCTTTTGGTACTCCTTATAGGCCTTCTCCACTTCTCTGACCGTCTCCCTGTCGTCCAACTCCCTTAACTCCCGTGTTTCTTTGCCCAAGACTATGTAGAAGTGGATGGGAAGGAGAGCGTGGGAGAGGAGGATCCGGTGCTGTTCGGGGGTGAGGCTGCCGGTGAGGAGCTCATAGGTGATGGACCTGTAGAGATTTCTGAGGAACGTCCCCGTGAGGTAGGGAACTGAGAGCGGGCCACGCCTCTCGGCCACCCTCAGAGCCTCCAGGTGTGCCTCCACCTCGTTGAGGTTTAATAATATCTTCATGATACTGGGTGGGGGTGGCCGCCGCGTATGTGCCTGCTCGTGGGCCAGTATCTCCTTCGAACTCGGAAGTACCCCGAAGTAGTTTGAGAGCGGGTTCACGTAGAGCTTCTTCTTCGCCCTGTCGTATGCCGCAGCAGTTTGGGGCCTGAGC
>JALTNN010000052.1 GCA_027000685.1 Microcaldota archaeon | reverse complement strand
TGGAGTTCTCGTCCACGAGGAGTGGGGCCTCGACCTCCACCTCTACCTTTACTTCTGGCTTGTTGACCTCCATGACGATCCTGTTCTCCTCCTTCTTCACGACGATCGGCTTGCCCTCGTACTCCACCTCAACCTCTACCTCTGGTAGCTCCTCGCCCACCAACTCCTCGCCGGTCTCGTAGTCGATGACGCCCTTGGCCGTTATCATTAGCTTCCTCTTGAGCTCCTTCACTCTGAGCTCAAGCTTCCTTATCTTCTCCCTGAGCCTCCTGATCTCCTCCCTCAACCTCTTGATCTCTTCCCTGACGTTCTCCCTGACGACAGCCAACCTCTTTATCCGTTCTCTGACCACCTCGTGGACGTCTTCGATCCGCTCTGGCAGTTCTTCACAGACTTTCTTGTAGATCTCGGGCGGAACCCTATGCTCCATCCTCTCACAGGCTATCTCCAGGGCCCTTTCCCATCCGAAGCCTTCCCTACATCTAAGTTCCACGATCTTGGCTATCTCCGGGTCGTACGCCGCCACCTTCCTTGCAATCTCTACACACCTCGGCGCCCACTCGGGAAGCGCCGGGAGTCTCTTGGAGAGCAGCACGATCTTTCCGCCGAACTCCGGGTTCACCTTCAGCTCTATGACGGTCTCCTCACAGTTCCCCTCTTCCTCGAGGAGGATCCTGTAGCAGTTCGGACACCTCATCGCCTGAAGCTCGTATGTATAACACCCGTAGATCGTCAGCGTTGCGGTGTTTCCTTCCACGACGAAGTTGTACTCCACGTCTGCCTCGTTCTCAACCTCTATTTCGCCGGTGTGGACCTCTCCCCACTCGTAGTTGCGCTCTTCCATCTCGGGGTAGTTGTGTTCCCTCTCCATCCAGGGGTGCCAGATCTCCCTCTCGACCTCCACGTACACCTGGACGCCGCTGGGGGCCTCGAGCGTGACGCTGACGTTCTTCTCCCCGATCACCTGGACACACGGTTCCCTTCCGGGCTCCAGGTAGAGGTAGATCTTGTACTTCACGTACTCGTTTGTCTCCTCGTAAAGTTGCTTCTTGAGCTCTAGTGTATGGCAGGGCGTTGGCAGGGAAACGGACAGATCGAGCGAGATTTCTCCGTCACTTCTCGTGAGGTTGAGCAACCTGACACCGGCGGGCGTCTCTACCTTGACGTTGAGCTCCGAGGGTGTCTCGACCGACACAGCAGTCTCTGTTCCGCCTACGGTGGTTACCACGGCCCCGATGTTCGTCTCGGCGGTGCCTGTTTCCCCTATGTTCTCCTCCGCTGCCAACACCAGCGGGAATGTCAGCAGCAGGAGTGCCAGCAGTACAACACCCTTCTTCACCATGTTTGAAAGTAAGGGAGAACCCGTTAATATGCATTACCCCCTACACGAAGTCAAAGAGGGATCTCTGGGAGGCCGGCCTCACGAGATCGGAGGTCGTATATCCAAGTGTCTCGAAGATGGGAAGGACCGCCGGGAGAACCTGCTTTTCTATGTAGTAATCGGGATCGTACTCTCCGTCCTTCAGGAGTTCTACGGGCTCTGCCCTCTCAGACACACTCCCCGTACCTCTCGTGACGACGTAGCCCACTATCGTCCCCGGTCTGACCCTGTAGCCAGCCCTCTGGAGCTTCCTCGCCACCACCACGTGCGGGCCCACCTGCTCGTACTCGTCGAGCTCCTTCTGGATCTCCGTGTAGATAACGAGCTCATCGACGTCCACCCTGCCACTCTTAAGCCTCTCCACGACCTCACGGACGTACTTAACGGCTGCCTCCACATCCCCCTCTCCAAGGACGAGCTCAAGGACCCTCCTCTGCGTCTCCCTCGCGATCTCTGACCAGTCCCTCCTCACGTACTCCATTCCCGTTATCTTGAGGTTCCCTCTCTCGTCTATGAGGGCGTACTTCTTCTTCGCCGCCCTCTCCCCCTTCCTCCTCTTGATGAAAATCCCCCTCTTGTAGAACCCCTCAAGCTCCAGTTCCATCATACCCGGCAGCTTCTCGTTTATGTAGTCCAGAAAGTCCAGCACGTCCTCCTTCCTTTCGTAGCGAAGGAACACGGAGTCTGTGTCTCCATAGATCACCCTGAGCCCGCGTGACTCGGCCTCCTTCATCACGAGCTTGATGTAGTCCCTGGCCCAGGAGGTGATGGCCTCCGCGCACTCCTTCGAGTACCAACGCGCCCTCGGAAAAGCGAGATAACCATAGGAGGCATTTGCTATGATCTTTAGGGCCTGTTGTCGGGCATACAAAAGTTTATACTCCGGAGAACTCCTTTCAAGACCTTTCAACTTCCTCTTGAGCTCAAACCTCTCCTTGAGGACTTCCTCAAGCGTGGAGGGCAAGAGTCCTCTGGGTTCTCTGCAGAAGAAGTGTCCGGCCGGGGAGACGTACCTCTCCTCCTCTGAGCACACATCCCTGTTCACAAGCTCCGGGTCAACGTTGTGGGTGATTATGATAGAGGGGTATAGGGAGCGGAAGTCGAGCACCGCGATGTTCTCGTAGAGCCCGGGCTCCGGCTCGTGAACATAGCCGCCCACGTACGTCTCCCTTAACCTCCTGAGCACCTCCTTTTCCTTTGGCCTCTTCGGGGCCACCTTGTTCCTGCGGTGCGCCTCTCTTATGAGCTTCCTCTCCACTATCTGAGAGGCGCTCATCCTGACCGCCTCGTAGAGCTCTGACACCGTGTACCTACCGATCTCCGTGTAAAGCTCGAGAAACTCCTCACCTATTTCAAAACATGCTTTGGCGTCCTGGAGGTTGTACTCAACGAGGAGCTTCAGGTCCCCCGAATCCCAGATCTCGTGTATCTTCCTCCTGTTTATCCTGACCTTTTCCCCGCCCTTAAGAGCCCTGTAAACGCTCTCGAGGTCCAGTTTGTATGTGGCGATGGCACCTATCGACGCCATGTACTCGGCGATCCTGTAAACGTCCACATGGACCCTCCCCCTTATCGCCACAGCACCCCCCATGGCCGTCCTCCTCACCTGTATCTCGCTTCCGTCCCTTCCCCAGGGCAGGCGGACACCGAGGACCTCCGCCCTCCTCTTCAGGTAGGGGAGGTCGAAGTCGTCGCCATTGTAGGTGTAGATGACATCGGGATCCCTCTCCCTGACGATCCGCGTGAGCTCTTGGAAAAGCCTCCCCTCGCTCTCAACCGGCATCACCTTGGAATGATCGACCTCCTTTGTCGTGAGAACCACCTCAAACCCATCGGAGTCGACATAGGATACCATTATCACAGGATCCCTCTCGTGGTCGGGGCTTCTCCCCGGTGCGTAAACCTCGATGTCGAGGGCGGCCCTCCTCAGCTCCACACCCCCTGCCTCCTTGAATTCCTTTATCCACCCGTTCTCCACCACGAACGTGTATGTCCCCGTGGGGCTCATTCCCTTCTCGAGGAAGTACTGGACCTCCGGCCCGATGTCGTACTCGTAGCACAGAACACCCCTCGCCTCAAGGGCCTCCTTCACCCTCTGGAGGTACTTCGGGTGTCTCACCCTCACGAGCTTCATTATCCGCCTCTCCAGCCCGAGAAACCTCTCCACCTCCTCTACACTCACCACTCCCTCGAGCTTAGGAACCTCCCCGTCGGCGAAGAGGTACGGATGATAAACATCTCTCAGGAGTTTCCAGCCGTCCTCTGTTGCTACGAAGAGCCTGACGACCATTCGCTCCTTTTCCTCGGGGTCATGGTCCACGTAAACGATCCTACCAACTACCTCTTCCACGTAGTAAAAATTTCCACACCCCACATTAAAACCCTCTGTGCAGAATTTACCACGTGGCAGACAGAAACACCCTCCTCCTGAGGAGGCTCGTGGAGACGGTGAAGGCGCTCGATGCCAACGTACGCCTCCTCAACCAGCAAATAAAGGTCATCAAGAAGAACGAGAAGATCCTCGCAAGGAACATCATAAACCTCAACCGCAAGATAAACGAGCTCTCGTCCCGGGAGGCGTCCACCGTTGACGAAGAGCGATTTAGAAAGCTCGAGGAGAGGATTAATAAATTACAGCAGGCCGTTGACCAGCTCCTTGAGGACGTGAACTACCTCAAGTCCCAGCTGAAGACCACCCTCACATCGGAAGACGTGGCGGAGCTGAAGTACATCGTGGAGACTATAAACCCCCTCGAGTTCGTCACGTATGAACAGGTTGGGGAGCTGGTGGAGAGGAAGCTGAGGGAACTGGGCGTGCTTCGATAGAGGCGGCAGTCAGGTAAGGCCTTATCTCCAGGCGGTATGGTCTCCTCACGAGCGTCCTTACGCCCACATCATTCTCGCCTACTGCCCCGAGCTTCGCCTCGGAGAGCGCGAGCACCATGTCGTTTAAGAGGACATCCTTCTCCACCTCGAGCACCCAGCCGAGCCCGTAGTCCTTGTAAACCTCTATCACTTCCATGAGGGCCTTTGTGACGGGGTTCTCTGTTCTTGTGAATATCTTCTCCGCATTCTCCACGAAGAGGGCAAACCTCACGTTCTCGCTCTTCCCCTTCCTCTCAAGGGCCCTCCCTATCCCGGCCACGTAGGAGACCAGGGCGAGGTGGTCCCAGGGAGTCTTCACCTCGAGGACGTGGGCCCCGCCCAGCCCCGTTGACGACAGGCTCACGAGCGAGGCAAAGGAGACCCTCTTGAACACACCTCCCATCTTGATATCCAGGGCCTTAAAGATCCTGCCTACCCTCAGTGACACGAGGTCTGTTCCCTCTATTTTCTCAACGAGCTCGCCCGGTTTTTCCACGTCCATCCCGTGGGCCTCGAGAATCTCAACCATCTTTGCCGCCGTCTTCGTCCCGCTCCTCACCCCCACGACCTCCACGAGCGCCTTCGGCGGGACTGCTGAG
>JALTNN010000051.1 GCA_027000685.1 Microcaldota archaeon | reverse complement strand
GTACCTCTCTCCAACCACCTTCGCGATCCTCCTCCCAAGCCCCTCCGACACCCCCGTGGCCACTATCACGTTGGAATAACGCCACCCAGATTTAAAAGAATCTCCACATCACAAACTTACCGTGGGCCCGTAGCTCAGCACGGGGCTCCGCCCCTGTGACCCCGGGACGGGTCCGGTACTCGCCGCGCTCGACCGGACGCATCGTGGGCCCGTAGCTCAGCCTGGTCAGAGCGCTCGCCTGATAAGCGAGAGGTCCGGGGTTCAAATCCCCGCGGGCCCACTCCCCTAACCCCTTCTCAGCCTGTGAACCCAGCCGCCCACGGAGAGGAGGAACATGCCCAGCAGGGCGGTCAGGCCAGAGAGGACGTAGAATCCCGCTCCCGCCGCCGTGCCCACGGCCGCCGATAACCACAGCGACGCTGCGGTAGTTATCCCCTGAACACCACCACCCCTCTGGAGTATCGTCCCAGCCCCTATGAAGCCTATACCTACAACGATGTTAGCCGCCACCCTCGCAGGGTCGGCCCCGGGAAAGGCTACGAGCGAGAGAACCGTGAAGAGTGCTGCACCGGCTGCTACAAGCGTGTGAGTGCGGAGGCCGGCGGGTTTGTCGTGCACCTCCCTCTCAAACCCTATTATGGCGCCGAGTAGTCCTGCATAGAGAATCCTGAGGAAGAGGTATAGCTCTTCCATCCACATAAGAAGAGCACGATAACGTTAAAATAGGCCGATATTCGAACGGGGAGATGGCTTCGACGGGTGCCGGAGCGTGTAATAACAAATAAAAACAACCAGAGCGCAGAGAAGGGGAACATGAGGCTGCTCATAATCCTGCTCCTCCTGGCAGTTCTATTCTTCGCCACCTCGTTCATCGGGCAGCAGGGGGAAACCGGCGCGCCGAAAGCACAACAGCTCATCCAGTATGAGGTGGGGATAAGGGACCTCAACACGATCAACGACACCCTGCTGAGGGCTTACAGGAGCTTGAGCAAGACCAGCGGAACGATCTTCAACGGTTATAACGTGAAGGTGAAGAAGGTGGCTGACGGAACCGAGGTGAAGGTAGGGGAGTACGCGTACACAGCGATTATCGGGGTCTACTCCGGTGGTAAGGTAGAGAAGACGGCCGACGGTAAGATACTCGTTGTAAGGGTAGCGTACGAGAGGGTTCCCGAGAGGGGTACGGAACCGCCCGTTGTCAGGGTGGGCTCCCCCCTCCTATCACTCTTCCTGCTCGGACCCGTATCCAAGGACGTCACGCTCACCGTGCTCTCCCCGGTCCTCGTCCTGAAGAGCGGTAGATACGTACTTCCCAGGAAGATAATCCTCGACGGCCCCTGTTATTTCGACACAACGAAGGAGGTCCAAGCCGATGAGGCCCTTTGCATGTTCGTCTATCCGGCGAATGACGAGCCCGCCGAGCTCATCCTCGCCGCCTACCCATCCGAGGAAGAGATTATATCGAGGCTTGTCTTCTCGAGCATAGGATATCCCGTTGCACGTCTGGAGCTGAGGTGAGGCCGTGGAGACGTATATAAGGTACATAGCGTCCGCCGTGATCGGAGGTCTTTTAGCCCTGAGTGCTGTTTTGTTTGACAGCATCCCCCTCCTCTTCATCTCCCTGTTGCTCCCATCCCTTGCCACCTTCGACGCTACACTGAAACAGAAGGTGGTCGTGCTCGTCCTCTACTACGCCACATGGTTCGTTTCAATGCTCGCACACTCCGCCATCTTCCGCTCTGCCGCCGTACTTGGACTGTTAGCGCTCGTGTTCTACGCCCCCATAATGGTGGTAGGCTTCTTTTTGGTGTCGTACATCGCGGGAAAGATTGTACGGAGGTTTGGATAGTGCGGGGGGTGGGATTCGAACCCACGAAGGGACTGACCCAGCGGGTCCTAAGCCCGCCCCCTTTGGCCGCTCGGGCACCCCCGCACCGCTCAATTTAAATATCCCATCGCATAAGTTTTATCTCGATGGGTGGACGTCTTTGCCTCTGAAGGATCTTCTTCTTACGAGCCAGCCGGGGGTGGTAGCTTGAAGATCTACAACAGCCTCACTCGAAGGATAGAGGAGTTTATGCCCATGAGGGAGAACGAGGTCAGGATGTACACGTGTGGGCCGACGGTCTATGACTACCCACACATAGGCCACGGCAGGACCTATGCCGTGTGGGACACACTCAAGAGGTGGCTGAGGCACCTGGGCTACGACGTCTATCACGTGATGAACATAACGGACGTCGGCCACCTCACGGGCGACATGGACTTCGGCGAGGACAAGATACTGAAGAGGGCGCTCGAGAAGAAGATGGAGCCCATGGTGCTCGTGGAAAAGATGACGGATGCCTTCTTCGAGCAGATGTTCAAGCTCAACATTGAGAAGCCTGATCTAACCCCTCGAGCGTCCTGCCACATCCCCGAGATCATCGAGATGACGAAGAAGATCATAGAGAACGGGTACGCCTACGTGGTGAACGGGAGCGTTTACCTCGACATCGAGAGGTACATGCAGGACTATCCTTATCCGGAGTTCGTGGATATGGATCTCTCCGAGCTGGAGAAGGTGCACAGGATAGAGCCCATCCCCGAGAAGAAGAATAAGTGGGATTTTGCCCTCTGGAAGAGGGCCCCGCCGGGCCACATCCTACAGTGGCCATCCCCTTGGGGCTACGGCTTTCCCGGCTGGCATATAGAGTGTACCGTGATGTCCGCGAAGTACCTTGGAGAGGAGTTCGACATTCACGGCGGGGGCGAGGACCACAAGTTCCCACACCACCCCAACGAGAGGGCACAGGCCTTTGCGGCATTTGGTAAGGGACTGGCCCGCTACTGGATGCACACAGGCTTCGTGAAGATCAACGGGGAGAAGATGAGCAAGAGCACGGGGAATTTCGTCTATCTGCACGAGGCCACAGAGAAGTACGGCGGTGACGCCGTGAGGTTCTGGTCTGTCTCCTCGCACTACAGGAGGCAGGTGGACTACACCGACGAGGCAATGGAGGCCGCCCGCAACGCCCTCGACTCGCTCTACCTCTTTGTCCAGGACCTCGAGGAGGCCGGAGGAGGGGACGCTAAGGATCCGCACAGGGAAAAATTCGTGAAGACCTTTGAGGAGGCCATGAACAACGACCTCGACACAGTCACGGCCGTCAAGTCCCTCTTCGAGCTGAGGAGTGCCTGGTACTCCGAGAACCTCTTTGACAAGGTGAGCGAGGAGGAGGCAGAGAAGACGTACGAAGCCGTTGTGTACTACGGAAGTATACTCGGCCTTCAGCTCGAGGCGAAGACGGAGAGGGCAAGGATCCTGGAGAAGAACGTCAACGAGCTACTCAAGTTGGTCACAGACCTCAGGGAAGAGCTGAGAAAGGAGAAGCTCTACAGGTTCAGCGACGAAATAAGGGAGAGGCTGAGGGAGATGGGCATAGAGCTCATGGACACCCCGTGGGGTACAAAAGTAAGGGTGAGGAGGTCATAACCCCTCCTCCACGAACCTCTCCACAACCCTTTCCACCAACTCAAGGTCCTTCAGGTAAACGAACTCGTCGGGTCCGTGGACGTTGTTTTCAGGCCTCAACGGGCCGAACTGGACCACGGGCATCCTGTCGGCGAAGTGGACGCCGTCTGTACCGCCGAGCTCCACGGCGGGTTCTACATGAATCCCCGTAACTTCCCTGTAAACTTCGAGGAACCTCTCCACTTCTTTACCCCCGCTTACCCACGTCCCCATGTCTATATCCTTCCTCAGCTCGTACTCTATCCCGTTCCCTCTCGCAAACTCGTCGAGGAGATCAAGGAATAACGGCTCGACGACGTCGTTGTTCCAGCCCGGAACCGTCCTTATGGAGATCTCGACGGTGGCGGACGAGGGGATGATGTTCCACGCAGAGCCCGCGTGTAGAACTGTGGCCGAGGCCCTGACGGGGAGCCTCTCGTAGTGCTCGGCACCCCTGTACTTACTTCTCAAGAATTTCTCGGCGAACCGGCCGAACTCCTCGACGAATGAAACGACCTTCGAAGCCCCGTAGAGCGCGTTCTCCCCGAGGAAGGGGTACGCCGAGTGGGCCTGCTTTCCCTTCACGATGACCGTCCACTTGAGGACGCCCGACGCCCCTACGGTGGGCGTGGGACCAGAGTCCACTATGACGGCGAGGTCTCCCTCGAGGGACCTCATGAAGTCCCCGGACTCGCCCGTCTCCTCTGCACCGGCCACCACGAGGACGGGCTCGACATTCCCTTCCACCTTCGAAATACCTTCCAGCACGGCCACAATCGCCCCCTTGTCGTCTGCCGCCCCCCTCCCGTAGAGCTTCCCATCGACGAGCACGGGATTGAAGGGATCCTTCGTCCACCCCTCACCAGGGGGCACCACATCGTAGTGCGTGACGAACAACACCCTCTTCCCGCTCCCCCTTCCATAAACTAAAACGTTTGGTATTCCCTTCTTATCGACGACGACCTCCGCCTCAAGCCCCCTCTCCCGGGACGCCTTCACTATGATCTCAACGGCCTTTTCCCTGTTCCTCCCCCCTGACGTGTCGACGGAGACAAGCTTCTTTAGGAGGTCCACGTCCATGGTTAAAATCGTTCTGAGGTAGTGTTTTTGTATGATCGCCCCCGGGGAAGTGGTGGCACGCTATCTCGAGAACTACACGAAGGTCAACCCCACAGGCGTGGACGTGGCCCCGAAGAAGATCTTCCGACTGCCCGACGACGCCGAGGTGTTCTTCCACGGGAAGAAACGCGGTTTCTTTATGGAGGGAAAATTCGTCCCGCTCCAGGAGGCCCTTGAGGAAGTAAAGCCCGAGGGGGATTTCTGGGTGCTCGAACCGGGCAGGTATTACGTCGTCTTCCCCAAGGT
>JALTNN010000050.1 GCA_027000685.1 Microcaldota archaeon | reverse complement strand
GACTACGGGGGTGCGTTGAAACGGCTGAGAGAAAGGGGCATGACCCCCTATCCCTTGGAGCACTACTACTGACCCTCGTCGTCGTGGCCCTCCTCGCCTCCCCGAGGGTCAGTGTGGCCGCAGTAGACGACTACTGCAGGGACGTGGGAGGACTCCTGGACCGTGCCAGAGAAAGGATCACCGTCTACCTCTACCTGATGAGGTATTCCGAAGAAGAAGGGTGTCCAGAGGTTCTTGTGAGAAAGCTCGCCGAAGCGAAGAGGAGGGGGGTGGAGGTGACCGTCTTCCTGGAGGACGTGAACTACAACTCACGGGCCGTCGAATATCTGACGGAGAACAATGTGCCCGTGCTGTTCCTCAACAGGTTCCTTCACGCCAAGTTCATCCTCGTAGACAACTGCTACGTGGTGGGTTCCCACAACTGGACGTGGAGTGCCATGCACAGAAACGTCGAGGCTTCCGTCATCGTCTGCGACGGACCCGTTCCCGTTCTACCGTCCTGAGGTAGGGTTTTATACAACCCCACCCTTTTACACCCCGTGAGGGGGTTTCACCTCTACGCCGTCCTCCTCGGCAGCCTCATGGTGGCGATAACCGTAGGTTATGGCGTGTTCCTTGCCAGTCAGGAGAACTCGAGGGTGTCGCTTATGCTGGAGCTCGAGAAGAGGAGCAGATTCATCCCCTACGTTGACATAATGAGGGAGGAGAGCTTCGCCACGACCTCTGCCGCCATCAGGCGGGCGTTCGAGCTCTACCTCAGGAGGAATCCCATAGAGGTACCCCTGGAAGTTTACGAGAGCGGTGACTTCGGAGAGTGGTTTAGCGAGGAGCTCGTCCGTAGGGCAAGTCTGAGGGATGTCCTCGCGTCGTACATATTCGCGGAGCTGAAGAGCTACATCCTCGTCCAAAGGAGGGGGTTAAGCGTCGAGCTCGTCGGAAGTAGCGAAGCAGTCTCTCGGGCCATCGAAGAGGGTGTAAAGCTCTACGTGAGGGAAGACAGCGTCATCGCCGTGATAGACCCGTCACTGATGAGCGACGACGTCCTTGGAGCCCTTCCCAAGCTGAAGGTGTGCGAAGAAGAGTACTGTAGGACCCTGTCCGTTTTCCCCGAGGAAAGGACGGAGGTCACGATACCCCTCAGGCTGAAGGCGGCCTTCGAAAAGGCGAGATTGGCCTATAAGAAGCTGAAGAGCCGTCTCGACAGCTTGAAGTTCATGGCGGGTTTTTGCAAGGAGGGTTGTGCCGCCTGCGGTGTGTTCAGGTACGGATGGGACACCACGCTCGTTTACCCCGAGAACGGGGATTGTAAGGGCTTTCAGATAAGGCTCGAGGAGTTCACGGGCGAGAAGGGTAGCTACAGGATAACGGGGATACAGGGTGGCGGGTGTGCCAACCTATCCGTTAGGTGGGAGGATGGATATATCCCCTGTTCCACCCCGGAGACGCTCCTCAGGGAATATTACAGGAAAGTATTGGAAGAGTTCTCGGAGGATATCGAGGGAAATGTTTACTTCGATGAGGTGTTTGTGGACGTCTCGCCCACCAAGCTCATCTCGTATGAACAGGTAATAGACATCGGAGCCCTGCTCGGCTCGGCCACGGGCTTTGACCTCGTGCTCGACCTCCTCGGCTACGACGTCTCGGGGAAAAAGATGATGAGGGTTCCAGGAACGGGTTGTGTGAAGTACGGATACGCGACGTGTGCGTACCCCGCGAGGATGAGGTTCCTGTTCAGTTGGCGGGATGAGGACCCCTCCTACTCGGCCACAGGATCTCCCATGAATTACACCTTCGTCATAGACTTCGGCGAAGACACGGACCTCCTCTCCTACGTGGCAGCCCAGAAGGAGGAGGCGGAGGGCCTGTGGGAGGCTGATGATACGCTGGAGACGGACGTGACGTCGTGTGTGGAGAGGGCGGGCACTGTGTGCACGGTGGAAAATGTCAGGGAGAAGCTGTCAGTCTCGTGTCCCGGGATCGAGGGGAGCACGTTCGACGAGCTCTGGAGCTGGGTCACATCCAACGGGGATGAGGGTTGTAGAAGCGTGGCAAAGATCCTCATAGGTCCCGAGGGATACTGCACGGATCCCCAGGCCGCCTGCGAGCGGGGTGTGACGGTGGCGGACGATGAGGAGCTGAAGAAGTGTGCCGCGGAAAGGCTGAAGGACTGCTGGAAGTACCTCGCCTCCCTCGGGAGAGATAGGTGTGACGTGGGATGGAGAAAGTACGTCTGTGAGGTAGGGGCCGTGCTCAACCCTGCCAGGCCCCTCGTCGCCATCATAACGAGCGGTGGCTCCGTTGACCTCGAAGATTTGCTGTACTCCGCGTTGGATCTCCTTGGTTCGGATCTCGCCGATATATGTATAGCTGACCTCGTGGTGGAGAAGTACCAGAAGGGGGAACTGGGAGAGGAATGTGCCGAGGATGTGAAGAAAATGGTGGAGAACAGGCCCTCCCCCTGCACGGACCCCGTGGGCACATGTCTCCTTACGCGTTCTTTCAGGCCCGTGGAATCCTCATCTGAGTTGTGCGAGGCCGACTCGCCGGCCAAACTCAGGTCCACGTTCCACTATAACATATTCGATCCAAGCTACCTCGCCGTGGGGTGCTACACGTGAAGACCCCTCTCATTGGGCTGTTGTTCATCGCCGTCGCTGTCGGGTTTGGCCTGTTCATCGCCCAGACGGAGGCGTCGAAACTCTCAACGCTGGAGACGTATAGGAGGAACCTTGAGTTCGTTTCGACGGCTGAAACACTCAAGTGGGATCTCCTTGCCTCCGAGAAGTCGTTTATACTCTCCGAAACGCTCGAAATTTTGCGGAGGATGGGGGAGGAAGGACTCGAACATCTCGACAGCACGGCCCTCCTTCCTCACTCGCCGGTTCTCTCCCGGCTCGCCGAGCTCTACACGGGAGGGGGTGTGAGGGCGTCCTATACTTCGGCGGGAGGAAGCGTCTCTGTTGAGGTGGGGGAGTGGCTGGCGGTTGTGATTCAGGAGGAGGGGACGTTTACCCTGAGGACGAGGGCAGAGGAGGTAACGGTGCCTGTGGGTACGAGAAAGTACGTCATCCCCCTGCCCGTCGAAGAGCTCGTCGAGTTCCTGAACAGCCTTCCCGACGAGGTTAGCCTCGACACGTACGTGGGGTTCTTCGAAGAAGACGGCGTGCTCTGCTACAGGTACGGCGGGCGTCGTGAATGTGAGCCTGTGTGCAATCCTGAGGATTTGTCGGCTTGGAAACGTTACCTCAGCGAGTGGGTGCCCGGGGAAGTGGAAGGAGAGCTCGAGAGGTCCGTTGTTGTCTCCCAAGACGCCCGGGTGAGGTTGGAAGGTGTGGAGTGTTCCTGGACAGACTTCGCGTTTCCCCCCGACCTCCTCGCCAGCGGAAGCCCCGAGCCGGCAGGGATTTTTGCGAAATCTGTCGAGTGCACCTTTACTGTCGAGGTTGACGTTCCGGGATGGGAGGAGCCCTTCACCCTCAAGGTGGCGAAGGAAGTCGTCGTGAAAGACACGTTCGCCCGGAAACCAGAACGGATCCTCGAGGTCTCAAAGGTTCTCACGGGAGACAGTGTCTGCTACCAGCTCGGGTAAAAACTGTTTCGTGTCATAGTTTAATGGCATATGGAGAGGAGGCTCGTCCTGCTATTGCTTGTCCTTGTCTTGTTCCTAACCTATTACGCCGTGTTCATCAACAGACCGCCGGAGGAAAGGGAAAGACCGGTGTTTGTGGCCCTGGGACCAGACCTCAGTGTGCTGGGCACCTACTCGGAGCTACCCCACGAGGTAAATGGCCTTGTTCTCATCGGGAAGACGGAGAAAGGCTACGTGTATGTCCCTAAAGAGGAAACATATGTGCCCACGTTCCTGGACCGCCTGGACCTCCTCGCCGGCAAGGAGACAAACGCGGGTATCCCTGTGGAGTGGTGGATGGAATATAAGGGTGTAAAGGTCGTGCCGGTTACCACAAGAGCTTACAAGGGCTACACGTTAGTTGTTAGGACGCCGTATGAGGAGCTGAAGGCCGTCAGCGAAGTAGTCGGCGTGTACACGGGGAGATGGTATATGGGGAGGGCTGTCGAGGCAAACGGGGACTGTATATATGTGAAGAGGTGGAATGGCGTCACGGTACCTGTACTTCTCGAGGGTAAGGGTGTGGTCGATCCGGACGCGAAGGTGGTGTGCAGGGAGACGTGCGAAAACCCTGGGAAAGTGAGGGTGCTCCTCCCTGACGGAACACCAGCCACCGGCTATTACACGCTTGGAAGCGGTGCTACCTACGGTGATTTCTTCGGTAGGTTCAGGGGAAGTCTGGAGGTATGCGGGTGTAGGAACGTCAGGATCCATGTGAGCGGGTATAAACCGTGGAGCGGGGAGGTGTGTGATGGGGAGGAGGTAAACGTCGTCCTAGAGGGACTTAAATGGAGCAAGGTTCTTGAGGGGAACTTTGTGTTCCTGGACTCCCTTGGCGCCCTCGTCTCGTTTGGAAGTTCTGTCACCGAGCCCGGTGCCTACAGGTCGTTCGTCCCATTTCCCCTCCACGAGCCGGGCAGAGGCCTCCCGGTGGTAGAGGTGGGTGAGGCCTGGCTCGGCTACAAGAAGCACGCGAGAGTACCCGTGTACTCCATCGTGAGGATGGATGATAACTACTTCTACGTGCTCGAGAACGGCGTGATCGAGCTCAACGGTCTCCTCTGCTCGGAGGACACGTGCTTCGAGGTCGGAGGGGGCACTCCCGTCCTGTCGTTTGGTCTATGCAGACTGGAATGGAACGGGTTCCTCCAGTCCGACTGTCCCAAGCTTGGGGTGAAAACCTAATAAACCACCTATAACATTTTCAGGAACGAGATGTACGGTGGGTGGGAAGAGGAGGAAGAGGGCCTCCTCGACAGGCTGAGAGGATACCTCTCCGAGAAGTTCGAGATGTTGAGGGAGGGGGACTGG
>JALTNN010000049.1 GCA_027000685.1 Microcaldota archaeon | reverse complement strand
GCTCCCCCCTCTTACTCGCAAGGAGCTCCGGTCCATCCTCGAGAGCGAGGAAGAGCTCGATAGAGCAAAGAAGAGGAGGGAGGAAATCCTCTCCTCTATGAAGGTGGGGATAGAGGACCTGAGAAGGGAGCTGTCAGAGGTGACGGAGCTCCTTGCGAGGAAGAGGGGGGAGCTGGAGATAAATAGGAATGTAGAGGCCGTCCTCTCCCACACGAACACGTGCCCCGTGTGTAAGAGCGAGCTGTCTCCGGAGAGGGTGAGGGAGCTTGTGGAGGAGAGCAGAGAGAGGACGAAAGTGATAGAGGTGGAGCTGAGGGAACTTGAGGGGAGGAGAGCAGAGCTCGAAGAGGGCATGAGGGAACTCGAGAGTCTCCTCGACGAGGTGAAGCTCCTTGACAGAAAGGTGGAAGAGCTCGAGGGGATGGTAAAGAAGAAGGAAAACGTCCTTACAGAGCTCGAGAAGGTGAGGGGTGAAGAGGAGAGGCTTCTACAGGAGAAGGAGAAGCTCAGGGAAGAGCTTGAAAATCTGGAGAGGGAGCTGGAGAGGGTGAGGGAAGAGCTCCAGGAAGAGACGATGAGAGAAGAGATAAGGAGGAGAAGGGGAGAGCTGAAGGCAGAGATTGAGAAATTGAGGACGGAGCTGGAAGGGAGGAGGAAGGAACTCGAGGAGCTCCTTGACGAGACCGGGGTCGAAAGCGTCGAGGAGGTCAGGGAGAGGGTAGAGCTCTACAGGGAGAGAGTGAGGAGCCTTGAGCTCAAGAAGCGCCTCATTGAGGTAGAGAAGAGGCTTGAAGAGGTTGGAGAGGTCATGGAGAGGCTTGAGGGGGTGGAGGAGAGGTACGCGGAGGTGGAGAGGGAGTTCAGGGAGGTGGAAAAGGCCCTCGCCGAGGAGAGGGAGAGGTTGAGGGGCGTGGAGGAAGTGTTGAAGGAGGTTATGGGGAGGCTCGAGGAGCTCAGGAGGGATCTGGAGGAGGTGGTCAGGAACATCGAGAGGGCGGAGAGGTACAGCAGGGCTATCAGGGTTTTAGACAAGATGATAAGGGTCTGGGAGGAGACGATGAAGACGGTGAGGGAGGTGAGAATTGCTGTGGTGAACAGGGCCCTGAAACTCGTTTGGAGGAACGTCTACATGGCGCAGTACAGGGACTACACAGACGTGGAGTTCAAGGTGGAAGAGGGGAGGAGAACGTACACCTACTCACTCGTCCTGAAGACGAGGGTGGGTGGAAAGGAGGTGTGGAGGGATGTGGAGGAGCTGTCGGGAGGCGAGAAAACGCTGGCACTTCTCGCCCTCAGGATAGCCATTTCCTACCTGCTCGCCGGCAGGGCGAGGTTTCTCATAATGGACGAACCTACCCACAACCTCGACGAAAACCTCACGAGGAAGCTCGCCTTCTTCCTCCGCGAAGCCACGGGAGAGGAGGGCCTCTTCGACCAGATCATACTCATAACTCACGACCCCGTCTTCTCAGAGGCGGCGGACGTTGTTTACCGGCTTGAAAGAGAGAAGAGGGGCGACGATCCTACGAAGGTAGTGAGGGAGAAGTAGCCCCGCCGGGATTCGAAGGCCAAGTTCTTTGGCCGGGCGAGTGTAGGGTGGTCGTAGACCACCCTCCAGAGAATGGAGAAGGTGGGAGGTTCGCCAGGACTGTGGGAGTAGCCCCGCCGGGATTCGAACCCGGGTCGCGGGAGCCAAAGTCCCGCATGCTTGACCGCTACACCACGGGGCTCCATTCTCTATCTCTGGGGGGTATTGTTTTTGTAGTTAAGGGGTGTGTAGACACTCCCGCGGTAGGGGAATAAACGTTTCCCACCCCTTTCTTACTTGCGATGATGAGGAGGTATTACGCTGAAGACGTGATGAGTAGGCACGCACCTGAGCTCCTTCTCTTCAAGAGGAACCGTCACAAATGGTGGAGGCTGAGGAAGAAGAAGGCCCTCGTGGCCGGTGCGGGGGGCCTGGGCCACTTCGTGGTGGCGGAGCTTCTCGGGACGGGAATAGGCGAGATCCACGTGGTGGACCCTGACTCCGTGGAGGTCCACAACCTCAACAGACAGTTCTGGTTCACGGTGGAGGATGTGGGGAGAAAGAAGGCCGAGGTCATACCGGAGAGGGCGTCTGGAAGACCGACAAGGATTGTAGGTGTGGAAGGTAGGGTTGAGGACGTTGATGTGAGCGGGTACGACGTCGTAATCGACTGCCTCGATACCTGGGAAAAGAAGATGGCCCTCTTGAAGAGGTGCAGAGAGGAGAATGTCCCGTTTGTCCTCCTGAGTGTTGGGGAAGGGAGGGGAATAGTCTCCGTTCCGAGGAAGGAGATACCCTACAACATAAGGCCGTTCTGCATCGTCTCCACGCCGGAAATAGCCGTGGCCACGGGGATAGGCGTGAACGAGGTCATAAGGATACTCCAGGGGGAAGAGCCGCTTCTCCTCGACAAACTCCTCGTCTTCGATCTAAATACCTACACGTTTGAGATCTACGAGCTCTGATCAAAGCCCTTTCTTCCTGAGGTACCTGTAGAGGAAGATGAGTCCGAAGATGAGGAGGAGGGCCGGCCAGATCGTGTATACAAGGGTGGGGTCCACGATGTTCATCCTGCCGAGGAGTATGAACGCTCCCGCAAGGACGAGAAGAATTCCCGCGAGGAGGTCGTCGTCCACGAAGGATTAAGGGAAGCAGGAATTTAAACCTTCCCTCCTCCTTTCATCTTTGAGTCCGGGGGTAGCTCAGCCTGGTAGAGCGGCCGGCTGTAGTCGGGCGATCTGCCGGACAACTCGGCAGAAACCGGCAGGTCGGGGGTTCAAATCCCTCCCCCCGGACTCATTATCCTTACCTTTGCAGAAGATGGCAGGACGCTCTCTATCCTCCTCCTCATTATCTCCTCCACCCTGTCCCACGGGTCGGGGAGGTGAGATGCGTCCACCCTCACCTCCACGTAGTAGTAGGGACCTATTCCAACGACGTGGAGGTCAAGGAGCCTCGCCCCCATTCCCTCGACCCTGTCTCTTATTACCTCCGCCACGAGGGGATCGGAGATGCCGAATATTGACCTGAACGATCTGTAGGAAAGGACCAGGGACCTGTAGAGGACATAGGCGGAGATGAGGAGGGCCACAGCGGGGTCGAGGGCGTGGAGGTTTATCATGGAGAAGAGGGCTGAGATGATGACGAGGAAGGAAGCGAGGATGTTCCTCTCTACGTCCTTCGATATCCCCACGAGAGCCCGGACGTCCTCCTTGAGTGCCTCCTCCCTGAGCGAGATGTAGAGGTAGAAGAGGACGAACACAAAGAGGATCTCGGACGCCACGATGATTTCAGGATGCTGGACGGTGTAGGGTGCCTTGATCGACACAAAGCTTGAGTAGAGGAGGAGGGAGGCAGAGAAGACGAGTATGAGGGAGAGGATGAATATGGAAAGTGAGGTCAGCCGGAGGGCTGTCCTCGAGAGGAAGAGCCCCCTATACACCACGAGAAGTGAAAGCCAGAGGGAGAAGACAAACAGGGCATCAGCGAGTGAGTAGACGGCGTCCGCGAGGACAGCGAGCGAGCCCGTGGCAATAAACGTCGCGTAGAGGACCACAGAGAGGAAAATCAGGGCAAATGTCTTCTTCACGAGGCCGAGCTGAATGCCTTCCATCGGATAATATTTCACCCCATTCCACATAAAAGGTTCGCACCTTAATACCCCCGTGAGGGTAATTGGGATCTCCTACGAGGGGCTGACTGCTGGTAGGGGAGGGGCGAGGGAAGGCCCGTACGGCGTTTTCGACGCGATTAGATACCTTGAGCCATACTCCGTCCTCTTCGAGAGGAGTGTTACCATAGAGCCTCAGGGGATAGTGGAGGTGGAGGGGATGGGCGAGGTGGCAGCTCTCGAGATCGAGGAGCTCGTCTCAGAGGACGTTCCCGCCTACGTGGGAGGGGACCACTTTGTCACGCTGGGCCTCGTGAGGGGCTTCAGGAAGTACTGGGATAGGCTGAGGGTCGTTGTCCTTGACGCACATTTAGATGCCCGCGATGAGTTCAAGGGGGATAAAAACAACCACGCCACGGTGGTCAGGAGGATCTACGAGGAGGTGGGAGACGTTACAGTCATGGGCGTGAGGAACGTCTCGGGGGAGGAGCTCGCTTGGGCGAGAGGGAAGATAAGGGTGATCCCGTACACGTTAAAACCCCTCTTCACAGACACGCCCGTCTACCTCTCCATAGACATCGACGTCTTTGATCCGTCTGAAGCACCGGGAACGGGGACGCCCGAGCCAGGCGGGATTTCCTTTAGGACGTTTCTAAAGTGGCTAAGGGAGTCAAGTTTCCCCCTCGTGGGCTTCGACGTCGTCGAGGTGTCCCCACCCCTCGATCATAACGGGATAACACAGGCACTCGCTGCCACAATCCTCCGGGAGGTGGGGGCAAGGTTCTTCGGTTAGGGGAAAATACCTCCCGAAAGGGAGAAAAATCCGGAGAGAAGAGGTGTGATTGTGAGGGTAGGAGAAGCAACGATGCGGCTCGCGGACGGACCTGTCTGGCACTACAAGTACATAAGGGAGTTAGCACCGAGAATAGTGGAGTTCATGGTGGAAGAGTTGGGAACGGAGGAAACGCTCAGGAAGTTTTCCCATCCAGTATGGTACCAGGCCTTTTCGACCGTCCTCGGGTTTGAGTGGCAATTCTCAGGTTCTACGACCGTTCCCATAAGAGCACTTAAGGAGGGACTCCCAGAGGACTTCCCGATAAAGGTTTATGGGGGTAAAGGGAGGGTAGAGGTTCCCGAAGAGTGGAGGGAAGTGAGCAGGAAAACTGCAAAGTTTGATTCCGCCGCTTTTCAGGACGGCTACTCCCTCTACTTCCACGCACTCCTCACAGACGGAGACCATTGGGTTGTCCTCAACCAAGGGATGAACACAGGGAAAAGACTTGCGAGGAGGTACCACTGGAGCTGGGAGGAAAAGGAGGTCGCCTCGGGAAGAAAGGAGCAGTACGCGCTCGTGTTC
>JALTNN010000048.1 GCA_027000685.1 Microcaldota archaeon | reverse complement strand
GTATTCAACCCGTCGGTGGCGGAGGCCTTCGGGCTGTTCGAGGGTCAGGTTGTTGTGATGATACACACGGGGAGCCGTGGCTTTGGTCACCAGATCGCGTCGGACTACCTCAGGGTGATGGAAAAGGCCATGAGGAAGTACGGGATGAATGTGCCTGACAAGCAACTTGCCGCAGTTCCCTTCAAGACAAGGGAGGCCCAAGATTACTTTTCTGCCATGAAGGCAGCCGTCAACTTTGCCTTCACGAACAGGCAGCTCATAACCCACTGGGTGAGGGAGAGCTTTGCTCAGGTCTTCAAGAGGGATCCGGAGGACCTTGGAATGAAGGTTCTCTATGACGTTGCTCACAACATAGCCAAGATCGAGGAACACAAGGGAAGGGAGCTCGTGGTACATAGAAAGGGGGCAACGAGGGCATTCGCCCCGGGTAGAGAGGAGGTCCCCGAGGTTTACAGGGACGTGGGACAACCCGTGCTTATACCGGGGAGTATGGGAACGGCCTCCTATATACTCGTAGGCACGAACACCGCTATGGAGGAGACGTTCGGGAGCACGTGTCACGGGGCTGGAAGGGTTCTCTCGAGGACGGCTGCGAAGAAGAGGTGGAGGGGAGAGGAGATACAGAGGATGCTGGAGTCCATGGGGAAGACGGTGAGGGCAGTGTCCTTCAAGGTGCTCGCAGAGGAGGCGCCCGGAGCCTACAAAGACGTGGACGAGGTGATAAGATCCGTCGATCTCAGCGGGATTTCGAGGCCCGTGAGCAGGAATGTCCCGCTGGGAGTGGTGAAGGGATGAACCATTTAAGACCTTCGAGGGTGGTGTAATATCATGTATCCGCTTTCTGGCGCGGCGGCCTATGACAGGGCCATAACCCTCTTCTCCCCTGAGGGGAAGCTCTACCAGGTAGAGTATGCCACGAAGGCGGCTGACATGGGAACGCTCGGCCTCGGCATTGTATATAAGGACGGCGTGCTCCTCGCAGCCGACAAGAGGGTGACGAGCAGACTCGTAGTCGGCGGTTCCGTTGAGAAGCTCTTCCAGGTAGATAGACATATAGGAGTTGTCGCTTCTGGGATTGTTGGCGACTCGAGGGCCCTCGTGGAGTATGCGAGAGATGTGGCAGAGAGGTACAGGTTCACCTACGGGGAGCCCATCCCCGTCCACTACCTCGCGAGGGAGGTGGCGAAGCTCAAGCAGATATACACTCAGTATGGAGGTATCAGACCGTTCGGCGTCGTTATGCTCATCGGTGGGTTCTACGAGAGACCAAGGCTGTTTGAGACCGTTCCGAGCGGGGCTCTCATGGAGTACAAGGCGGAGGCGATAGGTTTTGGAAAGAAGGAGGCTGTTGAAATATTTGAAAAGGAATACAAGGAGGACATGAAGCTCGAGGAGGCCGTTGAGCTTGCTGTAAAGGCTCTCAGGGTCGGAATACCGGAGGGGGAGGAGCTGACCGTCGAGAGAATCGCTATGGCATACGTTGACAGCGAGATGGAGCTGAAAGAGGTGGACAAGAAGCTTATAGAGAGGTACCTGGGGTGAGACGTTGGTATCCCTTGACAAGGCAATCGTGATCAGGTATGAGAAGGGCGGGGAGAGGTTCGAGATCCTGGCAGATCCTGACCTCGCGTGGGACCTGAAGCAGGGGAAGGACGTTGACCTCGACGAGATGCTCGCCGCTGTAGAGATATTTAGGGACGCGAGGAAGGGGGAGAGGGCCTCGGCGGAAGAGCTCCACAGGGCGTTCGGAACGACTGATCCCTATGAGGTGGCGAGAATCATAGTCCTCAAGGGAGACCTCCACCTTACCACCGAGCAGAGGAGGAGGATGCTAGAGGAGAAGAGGAAAAAGATCGCGACGATAATAGCCCAGAGGGCCATAAATCCCCAGACCAATACCCCGCATCCTGTCGAGAGAATTCTAAGGGCCATGGAGGAAGCGAGGGTGAACGTGGATATCTTCAAGCCGGCAGAGGAGCAAGTTCAGGCGGTTGTGGAGAAGATAAAACGGGTCATACCCATAAAGATCGAGACGAGGAAAATCGAGGCGGTAATACCCCCTCAGTACGTGGGAAAGGCCTACGGGAAGCTCAAGTCATTTAAAATAATCCGTGAGAAGTATCTGAACGACGGGTCCCTCCAAGTTGTTGTGGAGGTTCCCGCAGGGCTCACGGACGAGTTCCTGAAGGCCCTCAACGACCTCACTAAGGGGGACGTTAAGACGAGGTTGGTAGAATGAGCGAGAGGTGGCTCGTGGTTCCGGGAGACCTGATAACGGAGGAGAAGGTCAAGCTCGGGCCCAACGTCTACGTGGAAGGCGGAAAGGTGTACTCGAAGGTCGTGGGGCTCGCAGAGGTGAAAGAGGGGGTTGCCAGGGTCATCCCCCTCGAGGGGAGGTACATCCCCCGGGAGGGAGACCCCGTCATCGGGATAGTGGTAGATGTGAAGATACCCGGGTACGACATTGACCTCAATTCGCCCTACAAGGCGTTTCTTCCCAATGAGGAACTCTCAGAGGAGGCGAGCTACGGAGACGTCATAATAGCCACCGTGAAGAGGGTGGACGCCGTCAAGAACGCCCTCCTTGAGAAGGGAAACATTCTCAGGGGAGGGGAGCTCATAACCATTAACCCGAAGAAGATACCGAGGGTTATAGGGAAGAAGAGGAGCATGCTGAACCTCCTCCAGACCCTCACAGGCGTCACCATAATGGTGGGGGCAAACGGAAGGATATGGCTGTACGGGAAGAACGCTGACATCGCGAAGGAGGCCATATTCAAGATTGAGCAGGAGGCTCACACCTCAGGATTGACAGATAGAATAACGAAATTCATCGAGGAGGAGATGCATGGCAGGAGAGGTAATCAGGCCTGATGGGAGGAGTTATGAGGACCTCAGGGACACCATAAGGATAGAGGCGGGTGTCCTTGACAGGGCAGATGGCTCGGCCTACCTGGAGTGGGGAACCACCATAAGGCTCGTAAAAGTTCCCGCCCAGGAGGAGAAGAAGCTCTCCAAGTGGTCAGAGAAGTGGCCCATGGTCTCCGTGGTGGAGAGAAGGGAGGACCACGTCCTCGCCGAGTTCCCGAAGCCGCTGTGGAAGCTCATAGATGAGCTCAAGGATGTCGAGGTCGTCAGGGAGTACCTCAGGGGTAACAAGGTGTTTGTGGCTGTATATGGCCCGAGGGAGCCCATTCCCCGCCACGAGGCGTCCCCCTACAGGGCGATCTTAAGATACCGCTACACCATGAGCCCCTTCTCGGTTCCTGAGAGGAAGAGCCCTAAGCCGTCGAGGAGGGAGACGGAGATCTCCATGGTGTCGAGGCTTGCCCTGGAGAAGGTCCTCTTCCTCGAGGAGTTTCCCATGACGATGATAGACGTCTTCGCCGAGGTCATTTCCGCCGATGCCGGGACGAGGGTCGCCGCCCTTACTGCGGCCTCTGTTGCCCTCGCCGACGCCGGGATACCAATGAGAGACCTCCCGGCCGCCGTGGCAGTGGGTAAGATATGTAGCGACGGAAACTGTGCCATAGTGGCGGACCTCAACAAGAAGGAGGAAGACATGGAGGGGGCTGTAGACCTTCCCATGGTAGTTCTCCCGAGGAAGGAGGAGTTCACGCTCCTCCAGATGGACGGAAGGGTTTCGAGGGAGGAGCTCGAGGAGATGCTGGAGCTCGGGATAAGGAAGGCGAAGGAGATAAACAGGATCCAGAGGGAGGCTCTCCTGAGAAAGTATGAGAGGGTGAGTGGAAATGATGAATGAGTTTGTGTGGGAGTTCACGTCGGATAAGGTGAGGAAGCTCGCTCTCAGGGGCTTCAGGATAGATAGGAGGGCTCTCCTAGACTACAGACCAGCGTCCATAGAGACGGGTGTGGTATATAACGCGGACGGGTCTGCACTCGTGAACCTCGGGGGGACGAAGGTGGTGGCCGGTGTGAAGTTCGAGCTCGGCGCCCCGTACCCGGATAGGCCCGACGAGGGCGCCCTGCTCGTGGACGCAGAGATACTGCCACACTCCTCCCCCTCGGCAGAACCCGGCCCGCCCGACGAGGAGGCCATCGAGCTGGCAAGGGTCATAGACAGATCCATAAGGGAGAGCAACGCCCTCGACATGAAGGAGTTTGTCATAAGGGAGGGGGAGCTCGTCTACCTCCTCTTCCTCGACATGAGGGTCCTCGACGACAACGGGAACCTCATAGACGCCGCGTCGCTCGCGTCAGCAGCCGCGCTCCTCGATGCAAAGGTCCCAAGGGTGGAGGACGATCAGATAGTGAGACACGAGTACGAGAGGAAGCTGAAGTTAAACGAGATCCCCATCTACACGACTTTCGTGAAGATAGGGAAGCTCATAATGGTGGATCCGAGAATTGAAGAGGAGCACGCCTTCGACGCAAGGATGAGCATAGCCACCGTGGATGATGGAAGTATAGTGGCGATGCAGAAGGGTGGAGCTGGCTCGTTCTCAAAGGGAGAGCTCTCCTTCATGGCGGATGAAGCCATTAAAAAGGGTAGGGAGATGAGGAAGTTAGTGAAGGAGGCGGTGGGCCATGGGAAGGACTAAGAAGGTGGGTCCCGCCGGGAGGTTCGGGCCGAGGTACGGCCTGAAGATAAGGAACCTCGTGAAGAAGATAGAGGTCGTCCAGAGGGCTAAGCATCCCTGCCCCGTGTGTGGTGCAAAGAGGGTGAAGAGGGTTGGGACAGCGATATGGAGGTGCTCCAAGTGCGGTGCCGTCTTCGCCGGCGGGGCATACGTCCCGAGGACGATCGTGAAGAGGGAGATTGACAGGATGATCGAGTCCAAGGTGAGAGCATGACGTACTACTGTCCGAAGTGTAAGAGGGAGTTCGACGAGTTCCCGAGGGGAGTCGTTAGGTGCCCATACTGCGGGAGTAGGATCATCCTCAAGGCGAGACCCCCTGTGGTGAAGGTGGTCATCGCAAAATGATACTCATAACGACGAGTAGAAAGCCGGGGAGGAGGACACGTAGTTTCTGCAAGGACTTACAGAGGGCCCTCC
>JALTNN010000047.1 GCA_027000685.1 Microcaldota archaeon | reverse complement strand
GGAAGGGGCCCACGTAAGGGTGCTTCTCGGTCCCGTGGAGGTGGCAAGGGGGGTAACGGACGGAAAGGGTGAGGTCTCCTTTGGCCTGCCGGCCGGCACCTACAGGGTGTGTGCAAGGAAGGGCGACCTATCGGCGTGTAAGGAGGTCGAGCTCGACGGGAACACCACCATCACGCTTGACCTTGCGAGGGACGACCTCAGAGAGGTGCTGTTCCTGTACAGGGCAAAGCCTGTAGATGGAAGGGTGACGATCCGCGGTGTCACATACACCATACGGGACGGGAAGACCCTCATCCCCGACGGGACGTTCACCGCCTACGTGTCGGTGGATGGGAGGAAGTTCACCGTGAGGATGTTCGAAGGTGACTCCGTGGTGGAGCTCCTCGCCGGGAGATCCTTCCCCGGAACGGGAACGCTCGTGATCTCTTCACTGAAAGGAGCCAAGTTCTCCATCGTCCTCCCGCGGGGAACCGTCTATCTATCCGGGATCATTGAGGAGGGGGCGGTCTCCTTCGAAGTACCGGCGAGCAAGTACACCGTCCGCGTGTTCGCCTCGGGTACGGCTTACTCCCAGATCGTCGAAGTTCCCGTTGGCGACAGTGTTAGTGTGAGCTACCTCCCGGATACTAACGAGCTTCCCGGCGAAGTCTACACGCTTACCGTTCTCGTCCGGGCACAGGATCCGGCCACGGTCTCCGTGAGGGGAGGTGGGGGGATAGCTTATCAGGGTGTGGTGTCTGAGTACGTCACGGTGGAGCTCCCGCCCGGAACGTACGTCGTAGAGGGGAGGCTTGGCTCGTTGAGGGACAGGAAGGTCGTCAGGATCCCGGACGTCTCGGAGGTCGAGCTGGTCCTGCTCGACCCAAGGCCTTCCTTGGAAGGACGTTTCACCTCCGAAGACGGGAGGGATGTGTGGAGGGCGGAGAAGGAGAGGACTTACCTACTCCTCCTTGACGTGTTTACGAACTTCGAGGGGAACGCCGAGTTAAGGGTGTCCGGTGGCGAAGTGGAGGAGAATGTACTCCCGGTGGGCGAAGGAGAAAGCACGCTGTCCATCCCCGTTAGGGTGACGGGGGATTACCTGACCGTCTCGGTGCGGTTGAGGACGGAGAGAGCGGACGTGGTGAGGACGTTCGAGCTGAGCGTGGGTGATTACGAAGTTCTGTGCGAGGACGGGTTCTGCTTTGGCTCTGACGTGGAGGTGGTGAGAGGAGAGCCGCTCTACGTTTGGACCGTCCTGAACGGGAGAAATCTCTCCTATGACTACCAGCTCGTCTCGGGCGGGAGGGTGATTTACGACGCCGGCGTCCTCGAGCCAGACCAAGTTTACACAGGCTCGCTCCCACTAATAAACATTGAAGGCGGGGTGGAGCACAGGTTCTACTTGGAGGGCAGGCTCGAATATACGATCTATGACCCTGTTGACCCCGTTTTCGGTGCCGAGAATGCCGCGTCCCTCACGGTAACCCCCGCAACGATACCGAGGGTTCCCACGAGGCTGCGCCTGAAGTTCACGTCCGACGTGGCCTTCAAAACGGTTCAATACGATGTGGTAGGGAGGAAGGAAGGTGCTCCCTGTCCTATCTCCTTCAAGGAGGTTGGTCGGGAGTTTTACAGGAGTGTGAACCCGGTGGGAGGTTACCTATACACGGCGGAGGTCTCCGTGGAGGTGGATCCGGGAGAGTGTGACGAGGTCGAGGTAATGGCGTTCTCGAGGGACGGTGACGTCCGGCCTGTTTACGACGTGGTGAAGGTCCTCGACGTCCCCCTGGATGTCCGCCTGTCACCTCGGGAGATCACCGAGGACACGGAGAAGCTCGAGCTGGACATAAAGAACGAGTTAGACTCGGGTGTGGGTGTGAAGCTGTCCTTTGCCACGGACGAGAGGTTCGGGTGTAGGGTGGAAGCTTCTGTCCTCTCCGACTCGGTGGCCCTCCCACCGGGCGAGGACGAGAGGGTAGAGGTTTACCTCGACACGTCAAACTGTAAGAACAGGAAGGGCACGTTCAAGGTATTCGTCACCCTGGAGGGCACAGGAATAACACAGGAGATCAGCATACCCTTCCGGCTGTACGAGAAGTGCCTGGAGCTCGTCCCTGCCTATACCCTCCTCCAGGACTACGGCGAGGAGGTTAGTTACAGGCTGTTCAACAGGTGTGGCTACGAGGTCTTCCTGAGGAACGTATCCGGCCCGTGGACGTTCGAAGATGGAAGGATCGGTCCCGACTCGTCCACACGTCTCTTCGCTGTGGCGGACGAGAACCTCCCCGAACGGGACGAGATTACCGTGGAGTACGAGAACGTGTACGGTGACGTCCTTGAGGAGGAGTTCAGGGTGGAATGGTACTTTGTGAGCGACCTTGTGGACGTCAGCGGAAGCCCCAGCATCGACCTCGAAGACTACGTGAGGACGGGTGCCCTCTTCCCGCTCGCGGTCACGGTCGGGGATCCGTCCCTAAGTGTGGAGGGTGTGGAATTCTCCCTCCGTTTCGATGGCGAGCTGTGTAGAGAGGTCCTCAGGGAGGAACTCCTCGGGTCCGGCCATGACCTCGAGACGCTGGAAGACGATGTCAGAAAGGTATGTGGAGAGTTGGAAGGGAGGTTTGAGCGGCTCGCCGACTCCCTGGAGTGGAAGGCCGCCCGGTTCTACGACACGTTTTACTTCCAGTTCAGCGTGGGAGACCCTGGCCTGGTAGACCTGAACGGAGTAAGATTTGTGGCGGGGACTTTCATGTTCGTCCTCACAGACGGCGAGAGGAAGTACGCTGTTGTCCATGATGTGGACGTGGCCTGGAATCCTGACGTCACGGCAAGCTTCACGGTGGAAAGGGATGAGGAGTCTGAGCCGAAGGTGCTGACGACCACGGTTTCCGTGGACTACGGGGGGAAGTTCAAGGTTCCCGTGAAGGTTATGGTGGAGGAGGTGGGCGAGGAGAAGGGCGTGTACCTGAACTGCGGTTCTGGCTGGAGAAAGGAACGCTTCGTGGTGGAGGAGAATGTCTCGGAGGAAGCGAAGTCCTTCGCATGCAACTTCGTGGTTGAGGGAAGTGAAGAAAGGGAGCTGAACGTGTGTGTGGAAGTGGGAACGGCCGGGTGGATCGAGAAGGGCTGCGAACGCGTCTTCGTCTCACCACCCGAGGTGGACACCGGTGCACCCCTTACGCTCGAAGACGCGGGAGACTTCCTCGTAACGGGCAGTGCCTTCTCCGGCTACTCCCCGGTGGGGTATGTGAAGCCCTCGCTCCTCGCGGACGAGGACGTGGTGAGAGAAGCTGCTGACAGGATAAAGAGGGGTGAACCCGTTCCCGCTTACTTCTTCGACGGTCAGGCCGTTGACGAGCTGAGAAAAAGGCTGATCGGATTTATTAGCGAAGCCCTGAAGGTCGTGGGTGCGGGTTCGGCCTCCGAGGCCCTCGAGAACGCCGAGGAGATTAGGATAAGGTGTGAGAAGGAGGGGAGGTGGACGGAGTGTAGCGAGGCCCTGAGGAAGTTACGCAGGGTGGTGGACGTCCCCATCTACTACGTCGGTGAGAGAAACGCGGGGAGGGCAGTCGTGGACCTCAACTCCGATGAGGAGCTGGAGTTCGTCGAAGACTTCAAGGAGCTGAGAACGTTCGCTGAGTACTACGACGTCTGGAAGAAGTTCTTCTTCGAAACGGCGGAGGGGTGTGAGGGCTCGGGCTCTCCCATCGAGATGGGTGAGGAGGTCTGTGCGAGGAGGGTGTTTCCCTTCAAGTGCGAGGGCTGTCTTTCTGTCTCTTCAATGGAGGGATTCGCCGTCCTCAAGAAGGTCGGTGGTTCCCTCTACGGCTACGTGGTGACGTCTCCGGAGAAGGACGCCGTGCAGGTGGATGTTACGTGCGAGGGCGATTGCCGACTCCAGGGCTACGGTGGAGCGGAAGTGAGGCTGGGGGAGGGAGGGGGCGTCCTATATGCGTCGCTCTCGCCCGAGGAGCTGAGGTACCTCGTGGTGGAGAACTCCATGCCGGTGGCAGGGAGGGAGCTCGCCGGCGTGCTCTACCTCTACCCCGATCCGGAAGAGCTCTTCGAGTCGGCTGAGAAGGTGGAGAGGTGCGAGGTGAGCGTGGGAGTCGGCTCCGTAGTGTACACACTGCCGCTCGATGATTGCGTGGAGGTTCCCGCCGGCGGGTGTCCGGTGGGTCCCCTGGGTAAGGAGGATGGGTTCATACTGAATGGCGAGCTCCTCCTCGTTCACGGCGAAGTCCTCCACACGTGGCTGAAGATGGTCGAGGACTACTCCGGCGAGTTCGAGGGGCTGGGCACGAAACTCGTCCCGCTGAGATGCACAGACGGCACCCTCAGGACGTTCGGTGAGGGCAAAGAGTATCTTGATTACCTCGAGAAGGTGTACCGCTACGACCTGGAGGGACTTGTTGAGGTGTTGAAGAAGGGGTATCCAGTGAAGAGGAAGGACTACGTCTTCCTGGGGGTGCCCCTCCGCGAGTTCGACGAGAAGAAGTGTGATGATTACTACGGCCGGACGGGCGGTATGTTCTACTGGGCAGAGATCTTTGACGCCGCTACCACGTCTTCGTCCAAGGGCAAGTGTATGTCCAAGCTTGACGTCGGCGATGTCTGCATCATCGAGAGCGGGGGCGAGCAGGACGAGGTACCCGTCGGAACGTCCATTTACCTGCTGAGGTCCGACGAGGAGATGGTTTACGGGTACCTTGGCCCGGAGGATACAGAGGTCTTCGTGGAGCTGCCGAACTTCGTGAAGCTGGAGGAGGAACCCGCGATCTATGACAGGTACTGGAGGTGTAGCATAGCAGAGGAAGGTCTGACGAAGTTTGAGCCAAGGGGTCTTGTTGCCAGACTTTACTCGTATGAGCTCAAGTCGCCGGAGGGCGAGAAGGTCGGTTACCTGCTCCTCACTGAGGAAGTGACTGACAACACCGCTGAACTGCCCCTCCCCGAGAGGGTGATCATCCTGTACGAGGCAGACGGGGAGTGGAAGGCCCTTGAGTACACGAGGGAGGCGTTCGTGAAGACCTACGAGGAGTATTACCTCTGGGACGGTGAAAAGATAGTGTGGCACGATGTCGGAAAGACGCGTAGGATCAGGGTCGGGGAGGGAGGAGGCGGGCTCTTATTTAGGATCCTTGATCCGTCCGTTCCACCAGCCGAGGAGGGACCC
>JALTNN010000046.1 GCA_027000685.1 Microcaldota archaeon | reverse complement strand
GTCCCCTTACTCTTACTTCTCCATGGTAGGGGCACTTCCTGTCGTTGCACTCGACGCCTTCAGGCGCCGTGAGAACCTCTCCACCGATCACGATGGTTTTGGGCATTTTCATCTCCTCCGGGAGATTTCTGACCCCTCACCATATCCAGCAGGGATAGGTTTTTATAGGTTGTTATCAGAGCATCCAGGGCGGTATGACGGGAATTCCTCTCACCCTCGAGACCTCTTCTCCCCCGACGATAAGGGCTCTCTCCACGAGCCCCTCCTCCACCGCTCTTATGACGGCTTTTGTTGGCTTCGGTGTGAGCTTCACCTCTATTGCGGTGTTTTCCACAAAGAAATCGATTTCCGTGTTCTTCTTTCTGTAGAATGTCACGCTCCCTTCTTCCTCCCGGATCCTCCTTGCCACGTAATTCTCCGTAATCTTTCCCTTATCATCCCTCAGGGAAAAGGGCCTTTTGTCCGTGCTCAAAAGATTTCTCAGCCCAAGGTCGTAGAAGTACAGCTTTGGTCTCTTCCTGATATCCGAGAAAGACGTGAGGGGTTGTCTCGCTTCGAAGATGATGAAGGAGGAGAGAAGAATCTCTATGTAGTGGTCTATGGTGTGATAGGTGGTTCCAAGGGCACTGGCCGTGGAACTCTTTGAGAAAAGGGAGCCCACCGATTTAGCTATCAACCGAAGCGTATCCAGGAGTAGGGATCGTCTCTTTACTCCGAAAGCGGAGAGCGCGTCCCTATCAACGAAGGAGAACAGAATCTGTGAAAGCGTCTCCCACTTTTCCTGAGCCGAGTTACTGATGACGACCTCCGGATACCCGCCAAAGGTCACGTACTCCTCCCACCTACTCTTTAGGGGAAGGTTCCCACAGTCTATGTTCTCCCCCTCCTTTATGTAGCTCCAAACCTGCTCTCTGCACTCGCTGTATAGGTTGTAGAGTCGCTCATCCTTCCAGAGGAGGAACTCCCCGAAGGACAGGGGAAGGAGCTCAACCCGGAAAGCCCTTCCCACCAACTCTCCACTCACCTTCACCCTTACGTCAAAAGAACCACTCCCGCTCACAACGAACCGAAGGTTTTCGAGATCGTGGAGGTACTTCAACTTCCTCCCGATCTCCTCGTCCCTCTGTGCCTCGTCTAAAAAGAACAGGGGTCCTTCCACGAAGTTCTTGAACGTCTTTACATTTCTAATCATCTCAAGGGTTTCGGGATCGTCCAGGGAAAAGTAAGGGGCACCATAAACCTCCGAGAGGTGCTTCAGCAGGGTTGTCTTCCCTGCCTGCCTCGGCCCCACCACCACGACACTCTTCCCCATTTCAAGGAACCTCCTCACCCTTTTCTCCACCAATCTTGGAAGATACTTCACCATACTATAGAAAAATTCCAGAAAAATACTTAAGTCAACTACCTGATATGTTCCTCACGAGGCTCTCTGAAGACCCTCGGCCTCCTCCTGAGGTACTTCTTGTACCCCCTCTTCGTCCTCTCGTGCGGCCTGGACAGTATCTCCTCGCCTCTCACCTCCGTCCACCTCCCGTCGGGCAGCCTGAAGTGAAATACCCCGTACCTCTTCGGCACCACCTTCTCCCCGTCCTCTGTCTCCACAACGAGCGTGTTCATCGTCTCATCGACGACCGTCCCCTCCACTCCGATAAGGGACGGGTCGGAGTGATTAGCCACCCTCACGTGGAGGCCTATGAGCTCGTGGATGACGATGTTTTTGGGACCGATGGGCACGGGAATAAATGAGAGGAAATGCTCCTAAAGAGGACAGGCGAAAAGGGTCTGGAGGGACTCCTTCACCTTCTCAAAGATGAACTTATGCCCCGAAGGATCCGGGTGGAGGCCGTCGGGTGTCCGCTCAGGAAACCTCCGCTCCTCCCACTCTTCTCTGAAATCTAGGAAGGAGACCCCCATTTTCTCCGCCAGTTTCAGGGCTTCATCCCCGTAAAGGAGGATCCGATCGTTGGTGTAGAACAGAGTTTCGTCGTATTCCACGGGCCTTGTTCTCTTCTCGTCCACAGGGAGGGGCGGAAGGTAAAGAAGGCTGACAGAGCGATCGAGAAGGTGTCTGAATATCGTTTGAAGGTTTGAGAGGAACTCATCGAGTGGAACCGCTTCCTTACCGTTTCTAAGCGATGAATCATTGGCTCCTACCGCAACAATAGCGTGGGTAGGCTCGAACTTCATTACAAGGGGCAGAATTTCGATCAGGTACTCTGTTGTGGCCCCGTCCCTCGAAAAATTATACACCGCCACATAATCGTCACTATCAAGCGATTTCATAAAGAAGTGGGCCCTTAGTCTGCTCACCCAGCCACCACATTCCCAGTCGTAGAACCCAACACCCAGTGAATCTGAGAGGACGGCGATAGTAGATTCCATAAAGGACACCTGTAACATCTCAAAGTATCTCGATGTTTTCCTCCCTGAACCCCTCTTCCACGAGCAGCTGCTTTATCTTTCTCCTGTGGTCTCCCTGGAGCTCGATGGTATTATCGTAGGCCGTTCCACCGCAACCCAGCTTCTTCTTCAGTTTTTTCGCCAGAGCCTTCACGTCTATCGACTCGTCAAAACCTGTGATGATGGTAACGAGCCTTCCGAACTTCCTCTTGTCCACGCGAACCTTGAGCTTCAGCTGTTCCCTTGTAAACGCCTCTGTGTCAATGAGGTCCTCGGGGAGCCCGAAAACCTCGTTTATATCGCTCTTCACCACTTCCTTACCTCACCCCGTCCGAAAGATTTGGTATAAACCGGTATTAAAGGATTTCCCTTCATTCCGCCGGCTCACCCTTCTCCCTGAGTATCGTGAGTATCCTCGCGATATCCCTCCTCAACGCCCTTATCCTCCCCGGGTTCTCAGGCCTGATCCCGGCCTCCACCTGCGACCTCAGTTTTATCAGCTCAGCTCGCAGCTCCCTCAGCAGCTCCCTCAGCTCCTCCGGTGTCTTCTCCCTGAGCTCCCTCGCCTTCAACCTCCTTCACCCCCACCTTCACTTCTGGCACCTCTATCTGGTCCGGGAACCTCACGTTGGGATGAACGATCCTCACGGTTACGCCCACAATCCCCCACTTCGTGTAGGCCTCGGCAAACCCTACGTCCACGAGCTTGGCGGGATCACCAACCTTCTTCATATATCCCGCGTACACCCTTCCCTTCTGGGCCCTCGCGTTCCTCGCACCGAGCTTGCCCTTGACTATGAGCTCGGCTCCCTGGGCCCCAGCCTCCATTATCCTCCTCAGCGTGGTGTTGAGTAGGGGCCTCCAGGCCATCCCCCTCTCGATAGCAAGTGCTATCCTCTCGGCCTGAACCTGTGCGTCGAGAACGGGGTTCTCCACAGGAACGACCTCTATCTGGGGGTTTGATATACCGAACTTCTGTTTTATCTCCTCCGTTATTTCCCGTATCCTCACACCCTTCTTCCCTATGACGAGGCCTGGCTTCGCGGCGTGAATGACAATCCGTGTGAGGAGGGGGGTCTTTATGACCTCAATTTTTGAAATAAGGGCCTCCCTCAGCCTCTTTCTGAGGTACTCCTTGATGAAAAGAATCGTCTTCGCGTCTGCCACGAACTCCCTCTCTATCATTCTTTCACCACCATCTCAACGTGGGTGGACTTAGCCCTCCTTATCCTGAACATACCCTTCGGCTGCCTCTTATACCTCCTATAGCCCTTTCCCACCCAGACGTGAACAATCCTCACCTTCTCCACGTCCAGTCCAAGGGCCTCGGCGTTCGCCTCCACGTTCCTGATGAGCTTCAGGAAGTATTTAACCGTTTTATCCATGAACCTTCCAGACTTCACACCTCCCCTCACGCCCTTCCTGTGGGCCACCTTCTTATTGTATCTCCTCACGGGGATCCACTCAAGGTGCTTCAAGACCCTCTGGAGGTAGGCCTTTGCCTCCACGAGCCTCTTCCCCTTGATGGCGACGGCCACTTCCCTCGCCCACTTCGTGGAGATGGGAGCGTTCACCAGCATCCCCTTGGCGACCCGGCCCTCGAACTCCGCGGAGTACCGCTTCTTCGCCATTCAACCACCTCACTTCTTCGGTGCGGCCTTCGACCTCGTTGCCCCGAGACCCCTTTCACCATGCTGCACGGGCTTCCTCGTGAGCGAGAACTCACCGAGGTAGTGACCGAGCATCTCGGGCTTTACATGAACGGGGACGAACTCCTTACCGTTATAGACCTCTATTGTGAGCCCTATCATGGCGGGGATGACGGGGAAGTCCCTGCAATGGGTCCTTATTCTGGGCTGCTTCTTCCCCTCATCGACGAGCTTTCTCGCCTCCATAACCCTTTCTAGAAGCCTTTTCTCCTCCGGTTCGTTTCTTCTGCCACTGAGTAGCCTGAGTATGCTCCTTCTAATCCTGGCCGGTGCGATCTCGGCAAACTGCCTGAGATCCATCTTCATGATCTCGTCGAGCGTGTAACCTCGATATGTGAACTCCTTCGCCATCATCTCTTCCTCCTGCCCGTCCTTCTCGCAGCTATGTGACCAACCTTCCTTCCAGGAGGCGTGTTCCTTGCAACTGTGGTGGGTCCGGGCGGGTGGTGCTCCTTACCGCCGTGGGGGTGATCAACAACGTTCATTGCAACACCTCTTACCTTGGGCCACATCCTGTTCATGGCCTTCATGGCGTGGTACTTCTTACCCGCCTTCACGAAGGGCTTGTCGTGACGTCCACCACCGGCCACGTTGCCCACCGTTGCCCTGCACTTCTCATCGAACACCCTTATCTTCCCCGATGGGAGCTTCACGTACACCTTTCCTTCCGATTTCGTCTGGACTACGGCGTAGGATCCTGCAGCCCTAACGTACTTACCTCCGTCGCCCGGAACCCCCTCTATGTTGAAGACGGGAGAACCCTCGTCGAGCTCTCCGAGGGGAACGATATTCCCTATGGCTAAGGGGGCACCGGGCCCTATCTCCACCCAGTCGTTGAGCATGATACCCTCAGCAGCGGGGACGTAAAACTTCCTCCCATCTTCGAGGGTTATCTCCGCCACAGGATAGCTCCTGCCCACGTCGTGGAAGAGGTCCGTTACCTGCCCCCTGAGCTTTTCCTCCGTGAGTGGAGGATAGGCTACCTTTGGTACCTTCCTCCTGTGGTCAGGCCTCCGGAACGTGGGGCTTCCTCTTCCCAACCTCTGGACCCTTATCCTCTTTCCCATTATATCACACCCAGTTTGGCCGCGAGCTCGCTAGCATCATATTCATCCGAAAGCTTTACATATGCCTTCTTCCTTCCGTCAGGTGTAATGAGCGTGTTGACCTTCTTCACCTTCACATTGTAGAGCTCCTCCACCTCCCTC
>JALTNN010000045.1 GCA_027000685.1 Microcaldota archaeon | reverse complement strand
AAATTTGCCATGATTTATGCAGGTGCGCAGAAAAACATTGGCCCTGCAGGTTTATGTATTGTGATTATTCGTGACGATTTATTGGGTAAAGCATCAGCACAAACACCAACGATGCTCAATTACGAAACCCATGTTAGCAATGGTTCTATGTATAACACCCCACCAACGTATAGCTGGTATATGGCAGGTTTGGTCTTTGCGTGGATTAAGGAGCAGGGTGGTCTTGCGGCCATGGCTGAGGTCAATCAACGCACAGCTGAAAAGTTGTACGCGGCCGGCTACAACACCCTCGAGTCAATAGCAGTGGCCTCCCCCATGGAGCTCGTAGAGGTGGCAGGACTCGGCGAGACACAGGCCCTTAAGATCATCAACGCCGCCAGAGAAGCCCTTGAGATGGGTTGGATGACGGCCGCAGAGCTCCTTGAAAAGAGGAAGGAAGTCGTAAGGATAACCACAATGTCCAACAACCTCGACTCCCTCCTCGGTGGAGGGGTTGAGACACAGGCTATAACCGAGTTCTACGGGAAGTTTGGATCCGGAAAAACCCAAATCTGTCACCAACTCGCCGTTACTGTCCAACTCCCCTTTGAGAAGGGAGGACTCGACGGAGCCGCCCTCTATATTGATACCGAGGGAACGTTTAGGCCTGAAAGAATAAGAGCCATGGCGGAGGGGGTCGGGCTCGACCCCGATGAGGTGCTAAATAGAATATACGTTGCGAGAGCTTACAACTCGGATCACCAAATGCTCCTTGCCGAGAAGGCGAAGGAGATCGTGGAGGAGAAGAACATTAAGCTCGTCGTGGTTGACTCCCTCACCTCCCACTTCAGGGCGGAGTACGTGGGTAGGGGGAAGCTCGCGGAGAGACAGCAGAAACTAAACCGCCACATCCACACACTCCAGAGGCTTGCTGATGCCTACAACCTTGCCGTCGTCGTGACGAACCAGGTGATGGCAAAACCTGACATTCTCTTCGGAGACCCCACGGAGCCAGTTGGGGGACACGTGCTCGCCCACGCGGCTACATACAGGGTGTACCTCAGGAAGGGCAAGGGTGATAAGAGGATAGCGAGGCTCGTGGACTCGCCGCACCTCCCCGAGGGCGAGGTGGTGTTCACGATAAAACCGGAGGGCATCAGGGACGCCTGAAAAGATGGGAAAGGGCATCTTCAACCTTTCTTCTCCACATCTCCATGAGTTCTTTGACCGATACAGCCCTATAGAACTTCCTGTTACCCTTCTCCTTCACCCGAACGAGCTCCTTTTCCTCAAGCCTCTTTAGAGCACTCCTCACGCTCTTCGTCGAGAGTCCCGTGGCCTCCTCTATCTCCTTTACGGAGAGGTACCTCCGCTCCCTCTGGAGCACAAGGAACACCTGAATCTCGGACGCCGTGCTACCAAGGCTCTTCATGAAGACCTCGACATCTCTCTTCACTCGAAGACGAATGTCCCCCTTCTCATCAGCCATCTCCCGTCCACCACCACATCTGTTTTCGTGATTACACCATCCACGTGGACACTACTCTCCCATTCGGCCCCGGTCTTCTCTCCGAGTGGGTCCCCGAAGGCTATATGCACGCCAGGGTGTTTCTCGTCTTGTAGGAGGTTCCCTATGATCTCCGTCACGTTGACGTTTGTACCCACAGCGAACTCACCCACCCGAACTCCGTTCTCGGCCTCCGAGAGATACTTCCATACCTCGGCTGCGAGGTCTTCGTTCTCGCTCCTGACGTCCACGAGCTCAGAACCCTCTATGACAAACGTCACAGGTTCTTTCAGCCTCCCGTACTTCTTGAAGTAGTCCCCGAGACAACCGTCCACCACCGCAATCCCCTCGACGCTCTCCGGGGTCGTGAACACCTCACCGCCGGGCAGGTTCCCCCATTCGCCGTAGGCAATTCTACCCGTGTCCTTCACCCACCTATACCTTCCCACCCTTACGTACAGCTCGGTGCCAAGATCCGTTCTCACCTCGACATCCCTCGACCGGACCAGGATATCGTACACACGCTCTGTGACCTCCTCTACGTCCTTACACGACCTTAATCCCGTTCTGAAGATCTCCTTGTTGACCCCGGGCATGTGGGCGTGCTTCGCCCCGAGTGATGTCACGTGTTCCACGTAGCCCTTCCTCAAGGGGAGCTCCCCCGGCTGGACGGTGGCGGTATAGATGCTAACGGTTGGCTTGATCCACTCCACGTACTCCCTGAGGGGCCAGGGATATTCCCTCGCGGGCCTCTCCGTGAAGTCCTCGAGAAGGGCGAGGTAGGAACGTGAAACATCTCTTGCCGCTTCGAGGAGGGCATCACCTATTTCCCTGTTTGCGTAGTCTGCGACTACGAGAACGGTATCGCTATCTTTTACCTCAAGACACTCCCGCACAACCACTTCCGCTCCTCTCTTCCACACCCTAAAAAGAAGGGAGGGGGTTCTTAAGAAAGTTCAGCCGGGGTGCCTCATCACCGTTCAGCGTAATCCCGTCTCATCCCCCTCTAAACTTATACCATACCTTCTAAAACCTTCCTTTCCACCACATCTTTGGTGGCCCCGTAGCTCAGCACGGGGCTCCGCCCCTGTAACCCCGGAGCGGGTGCGGTACCCGTTGCGCTCGACCGGACGTATCGTGGGCCCGTAGCTCAGCGGTAGAGCGCCCGCCTTGCGAGCGGGAGGCCCCGGGTTCGAATCCCGGCGGGTCCACCATCCTCCACAATTTTTAACACCACATGCTCTATTATGGGCATGTCCTTCGAGTGGTATAGGGACTTCGTCGACACATCCTACAAACCTAAACAGGACGACCTTGTTGTGCTGTTCCGCTTTAGGCCGGCGGAGGGAATGGAGGTAGAAGATGTTATTGGCAGGATTGCCTCGGAGAGCTCGATAGGTACCTGGACGACCCTCACCACCCTCGACGAGAGGATATACAGCATGCGGGCGCGCGCCTTCTGGTACACGGAGGAGCATGTCAAGGTCGCCTATCCCCTCGTCCTCTGGGAGCCCGGGAGCATACCCCAGCTACTTAGCGGGATCGCGGGTAATATATACGGCATGAGGGCCGTTGAAAGACTCAAACTCATCGACGCCACACTACCGAGGGAGTACATAAAGCACTTCAGAGGGCCCAATTACGGAAAGGACGCCATAAAGAAGATCTTTAAGAAAAAAGGCCCCCTCACAGTCACCGCAAGTGTTCCGAAGCCAAAGATCGGCATGACGGCAGAGCAGCATGCAAAGATCGCCTACGAGATATACACAGGAGGCTTCGATGTCATAAAGGACGACGAGAACCTCACAGACCAGTCCTTCAACCGCTTCGAGGAGAGGGTAAGGCTCGTGGCCCGGGCAAGGGACCGGGCGGAGGAGGAGACGGGAGAAGTGAAGGATGCGTTCATAAACGTCACGTCCCCCACCCTTAGGGAGATGGAGAGGAGGATTGAGCTCTTACACGACTACGGCTTCCGTTACCTAATGCTCGACATACTGACAACCGGCTGGTCCGCACTACAGACGGCGGCTGAGCTCGCCCGCGAACTCGACATGGCAATCCACGCCCACAGGGCCATGCACGCGGCCATAGACAGGCTCCCCGATCACGGCATGACAATGCTCTTTATAGCGAAGCTTGCCAGGCTCGCGGGGGCCGACAACCTCCACATTGGGACGGGCGTGGGCAAGATGGAGGGGAAGAAAGAAGAGGTGAGGATGATATACGAAGAGATCACGGGGGAGAAAGTGGAGGAAGTTCCCCTCAAGAGACTACCGCAGGACTGGGGCCACATCAAGCCTATGCTGCCCGTGGCCTCCGGGGGGCTACACCCCGGCCTCATCCCGGCCCTCTTCGAGGTTTACGGGACTACGGAGATATGCATACAGGTCGGCGGCGGAGTACACGGACACCCAGACGGATCGCATGCTGGTGCCAAGGCGGTGGTCCAGGCCATCCATGCATACATGGACGGCCTCACGCTCGAGGAAGCCGCTGGCAAGTACCCCGAGCTCCGTAAGGCTCTGGAGAAGTGGGGCACGGTGAGTCCGAGGTGAGCACGTTCCGTAATCCCTTTAAGATACACTCCGGAGCTTACTAATTGGGCGGGGGTGCCCGAGCGGCCAAAGGGGCCGGATTCAGGGTCCGGTGGGTAAGTCCCTTCGTGGGTTCGAATCCCACCCCCCGCACTTTAATTAAACTTCCAGCAAAGAATTCTGCATGAAGTACATAAGAGACCCACTACACGGCGACATCGAGGTTCCGGAGGAGTTCCTTCCCATCGTAGACCATCCACTCTTTCAGCGGCTGAGGAGGATATCGCAGCTCGCCCTTGTGAGGTACATATACCCCTCCGCGAACCACACGAGGTTCGAGCACTCGCTGGGCGTCTTCCACGTCACGAGACACGCCACGGACAACCCCTCGGTCTGGGCATACGCCCTCCTCCACGACGTGGGACACCCACCGTTCTCACACCTCATGGAAACGGCTCTGAACAGGCTGGGGTACAGGATAGACCACGAGAGGATGGGGAGGAAGCTCGCAGGAGAAATACTTACAGACACGGTGTTCTCGGTAAAGGAAGTCTTCAAGAACGAGGAGAACCCGCTCGTGCACGGCGGCGTGGGCTCGGACAGGATAGACTACATAATAAGGGACTCCTACTTTACAGGAGTAAGGATAGGCTACCTCCAGTGGGACAGGCTCGTGAGGAACATGTACGTGGATGGAGGGAGGCTCGTCATAAGGAACAAGGTTCTTGCGAACGCGGAACACCTCTTCGTAGCGAGGTTCATCCTCGGCGACGCGGTCTATTACCACAAGACCCTCCTCGTCCTCGACGAAATGTTCGTGAGGGCCGTGAGCGAGCTACTTGACCACTACGGAGCGGAGGATATCATGGTGATGGACGAGCCTGCAGTTATATCTGCCTTCAGGGGCGTTGGGAGCGTGTGGTGGAGGAGGATAGAGGACAGGAGGATATTCAAGGTTGTCTTCAGGGGCGATGAGGGGGAGGCGAGGGATCTCTACGAGAAACTCGCTGGGCAATATGGTGAAGAGACCGTCATACTCGGGAAGAGGCCCACGTTCTACTCGAAACCCGATGTATATCTTGAGGACGGAAGGACCCTCATCCAGGCCTCCCCGCTCATAAGGTCCCTGAGGAGGTCAGAGGAGGAGAGGGTCCACTGGTTCGTGGCCATTGACCCCGAGAAGGTTCCGAGGAGCAATTACCACGAACTTTAATAGATTATCGTGTGTAACATCTAACCATGGCGAGAAGGAAGAACGTCCAGCTCCTCGTCCCCGTGGAACAGTACCTCTCCTCCGGAGTCCACATCGGAACCACGTTCAGAACGAAGGAC
>JALTNN010000044.1 GCA_027000685.1 Microcaldota archaeon | reverse complement strand
CCTCTATCCGGTCTACCTCTTCCACCTCGGCGAGCTTGGCAGCGTTGAACAGGCACGCTATGGCTATCCTTGCGTCCCCTCCCCTCGCGAAGCCGACAGCCGCACAGGCCCTCAGGACCTCCTCGTCCCACGTCCCGGGGACGAGCCCTACCTCCGCCCTCCTCCTCAGTATCTCTGTGAGTTGGGGGACTGTGTAGGGGGGATACTCGATATCGCTCTGGAAGAGCGTCGATGTTATCCTGGGGTCGAGCACGGAGAGAAAGTCCCTCCCGTTCGCTATGGTTATTAGCATCGCCCTCGAGCCGAGCCTCGAGAGGTCGTAGAGGACGTCGGACCCGGCAAGCCTGTCCGCCTCGTCGAGGGCTATCACCACTCTTTCCTCCTCAATCCTCATCTCTATGGAGGAGAAGACCGTATCCGCAGACACCCCCCTCACGGGAACGGCTATCCCCATCTGCCTCGCCACCTCGGAGAGTATCCCCATCCTCGTCCTGTACTTCCACGCGTTCACATAGACCGTCCTGAGGTTCGTGAAGACTGCCGAGGCCTCCCCGAGTATCTTTAGTACGCTCGCGGTCTTCCCCGTGCCCGGCGGTCCCCAGAGAAATAGGTTAGTGGGTGTTCCCCTCCTCACAAAGAACGTGATCTCACGCGCGAGGGCCTCAAGCTGGCCCTCCCTGAAGGGCATCTCCTCGGGGATGTAGTCAGGGTCGAAGGCGGAGGGGTTGGAGATTATGCCCTCCCTCCCGAAGAACCTCCTTATGTACACGTAACAAGATGGGGGTTGGGTTTTTTATCGGAAAGTGTGGATTCCTCTATTTCTCGATTATCCTCCACTCGATGTACGTGACCGTGTCCTCGGGGGATATGACGGGGTATATCCTCCTGAGGTCGGAGAGGAGCTCCCTGAAGCTTCCGTGCCCGTCCTTCCTTATCTCCTCGGGTGTGAGCTCCTTCAGCTTCTTCTCCACCACCTTAACAATCTTTGCCTTCGCGAAGGGCCTTCCGCCGGCGGCGAGATAGACGATGTCTCCCCTCTTCACACCCTTCCTCCCGAGACGTATGGTGGCCGTCTTCCTCCCCGAGAGCACGTCCCTCACGTACCTCGGGAGGAGGTGGAGCATCACAGCACTTCCCCCATCACGTAGTCCCCTATCTTCCTCATCACCCTGTCAACCCTCTTCGCGAACTTGAGAGGATCGAGGTCGAAGACAGAGGCCGCCTCCTTCCACGTCCTCTTCTTCAGCACCTTCTCTATAAGGTACATTCTATCCGTCTGGGGTAGCTCCGGCTTCATCCCGGAGAGGAAGTACCACCGCACCACCTTCGCCACGACGTCAGAGGCGGCGTCGTAGAATAGGGAGCCGTCTATGTACCTCCTGAACCTCCTCAGCTCCCCCTCCGAGAGGTCGAGGGGGAGTTTCCTCGACGGCCCAGAGTCGAGGAGCTCGAGGGCCACGTCCGGATCCATGTGGACGTAGTAGTTGTCCATCTCCTCGACGAGCCTCACCTTGGCGGAGAAGTTCGCTATGTTCACGAACTTTTCCACCTTCGGGTCAAGGGGCTTGACGAATATTGTGGAGTACTCACCGCTCTCAACGTTCCTCTTAGGTGAAACATGCACGAGGACGTAGCCGTTCTTCTTCCAGAACCTCACGACGTTCCCCGACGCCCCAAACCCCGCACCCGTCCAAGAGTACCCGTTCTCCCTCGCGTACTCCTCGAGACACTTCAGCGCGTAGCTTCCTATCCCCCTCCCCTGGAGATCCGGGTGCGTGGCTATCCTCACGACGCGGAGCCCTTTCACCCTTGCAAACTCGTGGAACTCGTAGTACTTGAGGAATATGTCCGGGATGATGTTCCCGAACACTATCTCGCCCTCGAGCATCCTGTATATGTGCTCGTCTCCGAGGCCTCCCTCCTCCGCCACCTGGAGGGATCCCACAACCTTCCCCGAGTCCGTCTTCACGGTGAAGGCGTTCTGGTTTGGAGCATCGGCGAGTATGGCTATGTCCCTCGGGTTGTTCCTGTAGTGGGCGAAGACGTATATCCCTATATACTCCCTCAGGGTCTTCTCGTCCTCCAGGAAAAGCCTTTCCCTGTCCTCATGCGTGAAGCGGAGCTTCTTCTTCACGACGTCCTTCACGTCCTTCTTCGTTATGTTTGCAGGCTCGGCGTCAAGGAGGAAGACGTCGTAGAGCCATCTTTCAACAGGATCTCCCTCCCCGTACCGGATGGGCTCTACCATCCTCAGGATGTGAACCTTCAGCCTCTCCTCGAGCGTGGGGAGGAACCTGTACTGGAAGAGCCTGCCCGTGCCCTCATAACCGTGCGAGGTGGTAGAGAATATGAATGACCTGAACCTTGGGAGGAACTCCCTGAGGAGGGAGACGTATATGCCCGCGGCCTCGTCTACAACGAGCATGTCGCCCCTTTCTCTCGCCGTCTCGAGGGGGTCCCTGTAGACTATCTCGACCTTCCCCACCTCTATCCTCTTCCCTCCCCTAACCTTCACGCCGAGCTCCTTCAACCCCTCCCTGAAGAACTTGAAGAGCTCCTCCACGTTCTGGGGGGATGGAGCTGTCACAACGATCCTCAGTTTATTCTTGGAGGAGACGTACGAGAGGCCGGCGAGGAAGAGCCCGAGGGCCGCCGACTTTCCCCTTCCCCTGTCGGCGAGGAGGACATAGGCGTGCCCTTCCCTTATAGCCCCCTCGAGGGCGTGGATGACGTCCACCTGATCCTGCGTTCTCGCCATCTCGTAGATCTCCCTTGGGAGGACCGTCGTCCTCGGTATCTCGATCTCCTTCTTCTTTTTCTTCTTCGTTTTCGGTTCCCTCCCGTGCACCACCCTTTTCCTGTCGAGGACGAAGATGCCGGGGTGTTCAAAGAGTTTCTTCACTATTCTCCTCTGGTAGAGGTTCCCGCAGTCCTCCACGGAGTAGGGAGGCGTCACGATGTACTGCCCGTGGAAGAACATCTTCCTCTCTACCCACTCCTCGAGGGGAGGTGCGAGGATCGCTATGAGGCCAGGCCCTCTCACCGTCTCTACTGCAATTCCCACGTCCCTCGCCGGGAAGTTGTTGAAGGCGTCGAGGACGAGGGCGTCGTAGGTCTTTCCGAGGACCTCCTTGCCCTTCGCGTAGGGAACCCTCTTGACCTTGAGGGAGACGCCCTTGTTGAAGGTGTCGTACCTCTTCTCGTCGTCCTTTGAGTCGTGGGGGAACTCCGCCATGTACAGGACCTTCTCCGCTTCTGTGATGTCGGATGCCCTCTCGAAGAGGTCGGCCGCCACCTCGGAGGGCTCACTTCCCTCTCCGGTTATCACGACGAGCCGGCGGTGTCTGTGCTCCACCGCCCTCTCCAGGGACTTCAGAACCCTCTTCATATCACTCCCCGTGCTTGAAAGCGTGGTACGCCTCGGCCGAGAGCGAGACCGTTAGCACGATTGTTACCGCCTGTACGAGGGAGACGGCGTATGTGCCCATCTCTCCTTCAAGCACGGGGCCGAGGAGGTAAGAGAGGAGTGAGACAAATAAGGAGATGATGACAACCGCGACGAGTATCCTCAGCCAGTAAATCCTTCCCGCAAGCATTCCCTCATAGACGATGTCGCGCCCTCTTCCCTCCTCCACGACAGCGGAGGCAACGACGGGGAACGTCAGGGGGACCCAGAGGATGAGGGAGAGGACGAATAGGAAGAGGAAGATCGGGCCGATGTTGGAGGTCTGGTAGAGGGCGTAGAGGACGAGGAAAATCGTGGGGAGGAGGGATACAAGAACGAGGGCTATGAAGGTGTGCGGCATCCTCTCGAAGGCCCTCCTGAAGGGGTTGGAAGGACTTCCTGTCCTCCTCTGCCACACCCGCGACACGACGAATGAGACAAGGTAAACGTTGAGGATTATTGTTATGAGGAGGGAGAGGAGGACGGCGGGGTTGAAGAGGGAGGAGACGAACACCTCCACAGACTTGAGGATGGAGAAGGTATCTGCGTAGGCGAGGAGGAAGTCGGCGAGCGCGGAGACAAGGGGCGGAGAGACCACGCTGGAGACTGTGAACGTTACGAGGAATGCCACTACGATGTTTGGGATGTCAAGGAGGTCCCCGAACGTGCGGAGGAGGAGCCCGCGGAAAGACATTAAAAACATAAAGTCGGCGTGGTATTTAAAGGCGAGCCGGCATCGCTTATAAGCGTTAACGCATAGGTAAGAGCATGGCAGCCAAGAAGGAGGATAAGGAAAAGAAGTACTACTATTACTACGAGGAAGAGGAGGAAGAGGAGTTCCCGGAGGAGGAATGGGAAGAGGAAGAGTGGGACGAGGACGAGGACTTCCCCTTCGATGAGGACGACTTCGAGGGGGACTTCGACGAGGACGAGTGGTGAGTCAGGGATTTGCTGAACTCCTGTTTCTCCTTAGAAAGAGTAGGGGGTCTTCCACCGGAACGGAGACCGTCCCGCTGAGCCCGTTGAGCGTGTAGGGGAGTCTTATCAGCGTGGCATTGCCCGCGGTGACCCATGGATCGATGTAGTCGGAGTACCTGTTGGCAAGTGCCTTCCTCTCCTCAAAGCCGAGGGAGTACGCGGCCTCGTCAAACACATGCACGTGAAAGCCCCTCCCCGAATAGACGATCACCTTCTCGGAGTAGGGGAGGTCGTCCCTTATGAAGATGGACGCCCTCGCGGCGTTCTCTAGGGTCCCGTTCGTGTCCTGGTCGATGTCGAAGGCGAGCTCCTGTCCCCTGAAATTCCTGCACCCAAAGCACGCCCTGTAGTCCCTCTTCCTCTTGTACTCGCACTTTCTACATAACGCATAGTCCACCACCCTGTTCCTCCAGTAGTACACCCCCTCGGGGGCATACCTGGCAAACACCCTTCTCAGCTCCCTTGGAGAATACCTCTCAAGGAGGGGCCCGAGGAAGAGCACGTTCACCCTCCTCCTTATCCTGTCCTCGAACTCTGGCCTGTAGATCCCGGACGCAGCTCCTAATTTCACGGCGAAGACCGGGCTGTCATCGTGTCTCTTCACGAACCTTACGGCCCTCCTGTAGTCAAACCTCTTCAGGTAGAACTCCTCTCGTTCCTCGAGGGAAGGTTTCCTGAACTCCACGGAGAGAAAAAGGTCGTTGTAGAATTTAAGGGGAGTAGCCCCGCGGGGATTCGAAGGCCAAGTTCTTTGGCCGGGCGAGTGTAGGGTGGTCTTGCGACCACCCTCCAGAAGGGTGGAGAAGGGAGAGGGGGATCAGGAGATCCCTAGAACTGGGGAGTAGCCCCGCGGGGATTCGAACCCCGGTCGCGGGATCCAGAGTCCCGCATGCTTGGCCGCTACACCACGGGGCTCCTACACTCTGAAGGGGGTGGAGAAGTTTTTTAACGTTCACCACAGG
>JALTNN010000043.1 GCA_027000685.1 Microcaldota archaeon | reverse complement strand
CAAACCAATCGAGAACCTCGGGGGACACTCCCTGGAGAGGTACAGCCTGCACGCGGGCGTGTTCGTGCCGAACGTGCCGAGGGGTGAAGGAATTCTCAGGGAGGGGATGGTGGTGGCCGTGGAGCCGTTTATATCGGAGGGGGTTGGAAGAGTTGTTGAGAGGGCACCCGTGGAGATATTCTCGCTCACGGGGAAGAGGAGCAGAAGTGCAAGGGCGGAGAGCGTAAGATGGAAGCTCGAGGAGGTATTCGGTAGGCTTCCCTTCGCGAGGAGGTGGGCCGTAGAGAGAGTCCCGGGCTCGGAGAAGTGGCTGAAGTTCCTCATCATAGACGGGAGCCTCCGTCCCTATCCCGTGCTCGTCGATCCGAGGGGGGCCGTTGCACAGGCGGAGGCGACCGTTCTCGTTGAGAAGGATGGCGTGAAGGTCATTGCCGGGAAGAGAGACGTTTAAACGAGAAGTAGAAGAGGAGTAGGACGAGGATGAAGCCGCCCCAGCGGAAAAGTATGTCGTGGAGGAGCGAGTCGCGAGTGACCACAACGGCAAGGATCCTCGCAACGTTATACACCTCTATGAGAAGAACTCCAGCGAGGAGGTACGGGAGCTTTCTCTTCAGGGGCGAGGGGTGTGCGAGGAGGAAGGAGACGAAGAGGAAAACCTCGTCGAGGCCCGTGCACTCCCAGACAGCTGTAAAGCCGTCGGGTAGGAAGTTCTGGAGCCAGAGGGTGATGGGGCCCCGCAGGGGGAAGAAGAGGAGTTCGAGGAGGAGGAAAGTAACCACTCCCTTCAGGATAAACTCGGTGACGTTCCTCCTCACCCTTATATAGTGGCACCCGTTCTTTATATTTCGGTGACGGCTGAGGTCAGGGTCGTGGGGAGAAAGAGGTACCTCTACATAGACGCGAGGGACTGGCCCACCGGAGCGTCGGTGGCCGACTACCCCGAGGCGATGTTCAGGGTCGTGGCAGAGCTCATGAAGCAGGACGCGGACGTTGTGGTGGTTACAGATGTTTACGACCACGTCTATGACGAGGGGGCAACGGACGTTCTCCGGGAGATAGCACAGGCCGCGAAGATGCTGAGGTCAGAGGGCTTCTGGAGCTTCTCTGTCGTGGAGAAGATAGGGAAGGGATGTGACAGGGTCTTGAGGAACGAGAACGTGTGGGTGGTGAGGACGAGCCACGATCTCTGGATGAGTGATCCCATGAAGGCCTACATAGAGGTTTTGAAGAAGATCCGGGAGGTTAGGGAGAAGAAGAAAGCCGTTCCTGAGAGGTTGAAAGAGTGCTTCGAAAGGTACGAGAAGGTTCTCCTCAAGATGAAGACGATAATGGACGCCACGAAGGTCATCGCAAAGACGAGGGAGTACATGCTTCAGATGAAGGAACTGCCCACCGGCAGAGGAATATACAGGACACTGCTCCCCGTCCAGATCAAGCCGGCGTTCCTGGGCTCCGGCATCATAACGGGGCTCGCTGAGGAGCTCGAGCTCGTGGACTCCTACACGCTCGAGGGAGGGGTTGAGGTGCTTATATATCAGGACCCCTCGAGCGTGGAGATGCTCTACTACTTACAGGCCCCCGAGTTCACGCTACCTCCCGACCACTACTTCGTGCTCGAGAAGGCCAAGGAGCTCGTGGCGAAGTACACGCCGGCGAGCAGTCTTCTAACGTCGAGGTCCTTCGCGAGGAAGCAGTTCGAGGAGATGTACAGGAGCACCGTCGTCGATGTGGCGAGGAGGTTCAAGGTATCGCTGAGTGGGGAGGAAGTGGAGCTCATCTCCTCGATACTCGCGAGGTACACGGTGGGCTACGGTATTCTCGAGCTGTTCTTCCTCGACAGGAAGATAACGGACATCTACCTCGATGCCCCCCTCGGTACGAAGCCTATCTACATCGTCCATTCCCAGTACGGCCAGTGCAGGACAAACATCGTCTATTCAGAGGAGGAGGCGAGGAACTTCATCTCGAAGCTGAGGTCCATGAGTGGGAGGCCCTTCGACGAGGCACATCCCGTCCTCGACTACGACCTTCCTGACCTACACGTGAGAGTGGCGGTAATCGGACCTCCCCTCTCGCCCGATGGGATTGCCTTCGCCTTCAGGCTTCTCCAGCCCACCCCCTGGACGCTCCCGCAGTTCATCTCCGTGAGGATGCTCAACCCACTTGCGGCGGGCTTCCTCTCCTTCCTCGTGGACTCCCAGGCCACCATGCTCATTTCAGGGAGCAGGGGTGCCGGAAAAACGTCCCTCATGACGTCCCTCATCCTCGAGATACCCCAGAACCAGAGGATACTTGTGCAGGAGGACACGCTCGAGATACCCGTGGAGGAGATGAGGAAGGTGGGCTTCCACATCCAGAGGCTGAAGACGAGGAGCCCGATAGGGGGCGGCTCGGCGGGCGAACTCCCCCCGGAAGATGCCCTGAGGACTGCACTGAGGCTGGGTGACTCTGCGATAGTTATAGGGGAGGTAAGGTCGAGGGAGGCCCTCGTTCTCTACGAGGCGATGAGGGTGGGTGCGGCTGGGAATGTGGTGATGGGAACGATACACGGGGACTCGGCGTACTCCGTGTGGGACAGGGTTGTGAACGACCTCGGTGTTCCCACCACCTCTTTCAAGGCAACCGACATCGTGGTGGTGAACGCTCCCATCAGGTTCGCGGGTTCGCTGAAGCGTCACAGGAGAACAGTTTCCATAACGGAGGTCCTCAAGCACTGGAAAAGCGATCCATACGAGGAGGGGGGCTTCCTCGACCTCATGCTCTATTCAGCGGATGCGGACGAGCTCCAGCTCATGGAGGACAACGTGAGGAACTCGGAGCTGTTGGCAAAGATCAGCAGACTGAGAGGAATAGGCTACGAAGAGATATGGAAAGAGATAAGGGCAAGGGCGGACGAGAAGGAGATGGTGGTAAGACTGGCAGATGAGTTCAACGTCCCCGAGCTCATGGAGGCGAGGTACTACGTCCCCGTCCACAACCGCTTCCTGCTCCTCAAGGAGAGGTACTTGGAAGAGTTCGGTGAGGTGGATTACGGGAAGCTCCTCAAGGAGCTTGAGGACTGGACGAAGGAGACGATCGTGAGGGGTATCCTTGCCGGGAAGGGAAAGGAGTGAGGGTGGAGTCTTCCACCTCCTCTACGAGCTCGTGAGGAGGAGAAAGGCCAGTGAGGAGAAGGGGGAGGAGAGGCCGAAGAAGGATCCCGTGGTCGAGGTTTACAAGAGGTACTGCTCGGGGAAGGGAAAGGTCTCAAGGGAGATCGAGGAGGCCGTGGCACTTCTTGGCTGGGACGTCGATCCAAGTTGCATCCCATCTGCGGCGAGGAACGTGGGGATCGCTGTTGCCCTTGGGCTCCTCTTCCTCTTCCCGCTCTACCTCCTCTACCTCGTTCTCTTTGAAGGACTGCCCGTCGCCGACATAATCCCGTACGTCGCCTTCGAGCTCTCCGCCGGCAACCTCTTCCTCATCTTCCTCCTTCTCCTCCCCCTCATAGGGGGCTTCTCGACCTACGCCTACCTCCTCTACTATCCGCTCGGGAAGAGGGACGAGATGCTGAGGGACATCCTCCCGGAGCTCCCCGAGACGATCGGATACCTCGTGCTCTCCATGAAGCTCACGCCGAACCTCGAGAAGGCCCTCGAATTCGCGGGCGAGAACGGAACGGGGAGGCTTGCAGAGGAGTTCAAGAGGCTGTCCTGGGAGGTGAGGATGGGTCTCCACACATCCACAGAAGAGGCGGTTGATAGGCTCGCCTACAGGTGGGGGAAGTTCCTTGCCGAGGTGAAGCACGCTCTGATGAGGATAAGGGGTGCCGTCCTCGAGCCAGACGACGCGAGGAGGTATGTGAGGCTCGACGAGGCGCTCAGGGACGTCATGAACGCTGTGAGGAAGAGGATGGAGGACCTCGCGTCGAAGATGTACATGCCCTCCGTCCAGCTCTTCTACCTCGGTGTGTTCCTCCCCCTTCTTCTATTCATCGTCCTCCCCGTTGCGGCCGCCTTCACGGAGATGCCCGTGGCCACGCTCCCCTCCCTCGTGTTCATATACATAATCCTCCTCCCCCTCCTCACCTACACCTTTGCGAGGTCTGTCCTCTCGAAGAGACCCTCCCTCTACGAGCCGCCGGATCCCCCTGACATCCTTGTCGAAAACTACAGGGGGATAAAGTCCAGAGCACGGCTCTACGCCCTCGTCGCCTTCGTGGTGCTCCTCGGGGTGTCCTACTTCCTCCACCTCCAGCTGGACATCACGTATGACAGGGCGGAGGAGATGTACTGTGGTTATACTGGGTGTTTGAAGGGTAGATACAACTTCACGACGTGGGAGGAGGGGCTCCAGATCCCGGAGGTGAGGGCGATCCTGTCTGGCTACGACACGACGCCCTACTGGCTCGTCTTCGGCGCCTTCCTGTCTGTCGTGGTGGCCATATCTCTTTACCTCTACCTCACGCAGAAACCCAAGCTTGACCTACAGAGGAAGTTTATCGAGATGGAGGGCGAGTTCAAGGACGTGGTCTATCTCCTCGCTTCGAGGATGGGGGAGGGTAAGCCGCTCGAGGGAGCTCTCGACGCCGTCATGGAGTTCATGCCGGATTCGCTTGTAGTAAGGGAGGTGTTCAGCAAAGTATCCTACAACATCCGTGTTCTCGGGCTCTCCCTGAGGGACGCCATCTTCGACCCGCTTTTCGGGGCGTTGAGGGACGTGCCGAGCAGGTTCCTCAGGAAGGCCATGAACATACTCGTGAAATCCGTGGAGCTCGGTACGGAGCTGGCAGCCAAAGCCCTCCTCGCCTACTCGGAGCAACTCAGGCAGGAGGAGGAGATCATTGCGGCGGTTAGGAGCAAGATGTCGGAGATAAGGACGATGATGCTCTCCATGGCGGTCCTCGTAGGCCCCGTCGTGCTCGGGATAACCGTGGCGCTACAGCAGGTCATCATCTCGTCGCTCATGTCCTACCAGCCGCCTGAGGTCCCCGAGGAGCTCGCGTACCAGCTGGGTTTCTCGATGCCGGCGCTGGGGAAGGTGGAGGGTAACGTGGCATCTACGACCGAGTTCCTCGTGGTGGTATTCCTCTACAACCTCATCCTTACTACCCTCCTCACCTACTACGCCGTCAGCATCCACGAGGGAAGGAACAGGACGGCCGTCCTACTGTCGCTTGCCCGGAACCTCGTGATATCGTCCGTCCTCTTCATCCTCTCCGCCTGGGTGTCCACCTCGCTCGTGAGGGGAATGATAGGATGAAGGGACAGGAGCACACCGTGATGAGTTACCTTATGTGGGCCGTCTTCTTCGTCGTGGCCGCCGTCCTCGTCTACCAGGTATATCTTAACATCACACAAGCCACACCCACTCCCCTTCCCTATATCCTCGACGTGATGAGGTCGGCGGTAGCGGGGGGAAGGGCTGGGATCGGAGAGGAGGTATGCACAGAGGTCTATCCTGGCGGGCAGATCATCCTCACAG
>JALTNN010000042.1:5039-5513 GCA_027000685.1 Microcaldota archaeon | reverse complement strand
GCCCGAGACCGTCTCCTCTATGCTCCCCCTTCCCGTGAGCTTCGTCTTCTCTATTATCCTCGGCGGGTTGCGGAGGGCGCCCCTCACAATCACCTCGTCGTCCACCTGCGTCGCAACGAGCACGCCAACTTCCTCGCCGTTCTCGAGAATAGCATAGACCTCATCACCTATGGGCGTGTTGCCGAGCTTCCTCACGGTGTAGGTGAAGGTCGGGGCTCCCTCCCTGAGGACGTCCTCAACGGCCTCCCTCACGTCCGCCTCTGGAACCCTCCGGAACGCTTCGATCTCGAGGGTGTTGAACCTCCACTTTATCTTCCCCTCCTCAACCACATACTCGATCCTCACCCTAACAACGTCGCCCTTATCCATGTTCAGCCTGTTCACAAGAACCTCGAAGAGGAAGCGGTTGAGCTCGCCGGCCGCACGTGCTATCTCATTGTTGCTAACGTGCCCTGCCTTCATTTCCTCCTTCAG
>JALTNN010000042.1:0-5029 GCA_027000685.1 Microcaldota archaeon | reverse complement strand
ACCTTTGTTGCGTAGGCCCCAGCGATAATGTAGCCCGTGCTCAGGCGGTTTATGAGCTTCATCCTTTCACCCGAACTATATAGTTGAACGGGTATGAATTTAACCCTACGTTGTTAAGCCTTGCGGCGTCCTTTATTAATGAAGTGGAGGAGGACAGCTCTGAACATCTCCGGAAGCTCATAAACGACGAGTACTTCGACTGGAAGTTGTACGAGCTCATCCTAAAGGACACGAGAGACAGGAGGAAGCGCGAAGTAGTGGAGAAACTCTATGAAAAGGAGAAGAGAGATTATACACTTTTGCAGAGCCTGTTGCCGGACTACAAGCCGAGGCTGAACGTCCTGAAGCTCTGGCTGTACTTCATTATCTACAAGCTCTTCGGCATAACGTTCGTTATCAAGTTCGCCGAGAGCAACGAGCAGGAAATCATCCGAGGCTACCAGAGAATACTGGCGGCAGAGAAGAACAGGGAGGTGAGGTCCAAACTGAAGAGACTCCTTAGGAGCACGAAGAGATATGAATATCTGTTGAGGGACTGGATAAGAGAGGACAGGTTGAAGTACCTCGGATTCGTAGCCCTTGGGGTCACGGACGCCATCGTGAGCCTCGTCGGAACCCAAGCGGGCTTCCTCGGGGCAACGGGAAGCGGCTTCCTCGTGGGGATATCTACCATCATAGTGGGACTCGCCACGACGATCTCCATGGTAGCCGCTACCTACATGCAGGCCAAAGAGCTAAAGAACGGTCTATCTCCGTTGAGAGCGGCGGCCAGCTCGGGAATCACCTACGTCATCGTCACGCTCCTCCTTGCCGTACCCTACTTCGTCATCCTAAATGCCCTGCTCGCCTTCGGTGTTTCCCTGTTTATTGCCCTTATCACCCTCGTGTTCTTCACCTACTACGTTTCCGTCATAGACGACAGAAACTTCAAGGTTCAGCTAAGGGAGAACCTTACTGTGGTAGCGCTCGCCACCATTCTTGGCTACGCGCTCGGTGTGGGGGCCGATTACTTCTTCAACATCTCCTTCAATTCCCTGTAAACCTGCTCTGGGTCGAAGGACACCACCCTCGTCTCGCCCAGGATCGTGAAGAAGTTTGTGTCCCCCTCCCACCTTGGGACGACGTGGAGGTGGAGGTGGTCGGGCACGCCAGCCCCCGCAACTTTCCCGATGTTCAAGCCCAGGTTAAAACCCCTGGGCGGCTTCTCCATCTTCTTGATCTTCGATATAAAGAGGGAGGCAAGCTCCAGCATTTCTGCCCTCTCCTCGGGCCTGAGCTCTTCGAGTTTGCCGACGTGCCTGTAGGGGGCGATCAGCACGTGTCCGTAGTTGTAGGGAAAGGCGTTCAGGATGATGAAGGTGTGCTCCCCCCTGAGGAGGACGTGGTTCTCACCGTCCTTTTCTGGATGTTTGGCTGCGTAGCAGAGGAAACAGCCGGTGCCCTTCTTTCCTCTTACGAACTTCTCCCTCCACGGCGCGTAAACATACTCCACGTGTAAGATTTTGATGTAAGTATTTTAACGGAATGCCACCCTATTTCCCTGCATGGTGGCTCTCTGGATAGCGATAGGGCTCGTCGTCCTTGTCGCCCTGTTTGTGGTGTACGCGTACAATAGGATCGTAGTGCTGGAGATGAGGGTGAACCAAGCGTGGGCGGACGTGGACGTCCAGCTGAAAAGGGTTGCCGAGCTCATCCCCAACCTCGTGAACACGCTCAAGGGCTCGGCAAGGTTTGAGAGGAGCACACTCGAGGCCATAGCCGACGCGCACACGAGGCTTATGGAGGCCATGAGAGGAACGGACGTGGGCAAGAAGGTGGAGAGTGCCAGCAGGTTTATGGGGGTGCTCGTCCCCATCATCTACCAGATACCCCAGTACCCGGATCTGAAGACGACGAAGGCATTCAGGAAGATGATGGACGAGCTGACGGAGTCGATAGACAAGATAGCGTACGCGAGGCAGTTCTACAACCAGGCAGTTGCCGACTACAACACGTTCATCTCGCTCTTCCCGTGGAACGTGGTTGCCGGAGTACTCGGGAAGACACCAAAGCCGTTCTTCGAGGTGCCAGAAAGGGAAGAGATCATGGGGAGGCTCGAGTCGGGTGAGCTGACAGAGGGGCTGGAGAAACTGTGAGAACATGGAGACGATATACGGATGGCAGGAGAGGCTAAGGACCCGTTCCCTTTTCGTTCTCCTCATCACCTTCCTCTACTTTTATGCGCTCGTGTTTGCCATCCTCGTGTACGTGAGCGGTAATGTACACTCTTCCCTCCTGTGGTCCGTGCCCATCACGTTGGGAACGACATTGTACACGGCGTGGTACGTGTACAACAGACCAGAAAGGGTCGTGGGGGGAATAACTGGTGCCCGTCCAGCCCGAAGCGGGAAACTTATCAGGGCGGTGGAGAAGATGAAGGCGGCCTACGGGATAAGGAATGTTCGGGTGTACGAGTTGCCGTGGGATGTGATCAACGCGTTCGTCGTCTCCTCACCCGACACCCACTACCTCTTCGTGACAGAGGCCGCTGTCACGAAGCTCACCGATAGCGAGCTTGAGAACGTTATTGCCCACGAGTTCGCCCACATGGAGCACAGGGACTCGATGTACATGACGCTGGCGGTCGTAGTTGCAGGTCTCACGGTTCTCATCTCTTACTACCTCCTCAGGGTCCTGCCGAGGATCCGATCCCGCGAGGGAGGGGGCCGGGTCGCGGCGCTGGCATTCATCATCGCCATCTTCCTCATGCTACTCGCCCCCATAGTGACACGTGTCCTCGTCTCGGCCCTCTCCAAGGACAGGGAGTTCCTCGCGGACGCGAGGGCCGTTCAGGTGACGAAGTACCCTCCCGGACTCATCAATGCCCTCATCAAGGTGGCGAGGGAGAACACGATGAGGTACGTGGAGGAAAAGGACGTGCCGAAGCTGTTCGGTGCTCTCTTCTTCGACTTCGAGGACGTCGAGACACACCCGCCTGTCTATGAGAGGGTGAAGAAGCTGTCGGAGCTCACGAAGACCCCTGTCAGTCCGGAGGTGATGGAGTATCTCCGTAGGGTGGGATGAGCTGAGGGTGATCGTTGAGGAGTATTACGGGAGGGAAAAGCCGGAACATGTGAGGGAGGAGCCGTGGAAGGTGCTCGTGGGGTGTATCTTATCCCAGAGGACGAAGGACGAGGTGACTGACTCGGCTTACAGGAGGTTAATGGAGAGGTACCGGTCACTCGAGGAGCTCGCCTCGGCGAGGCCGGAGGAGATAGAAGAGCTCATCTACCCCGTGGGCTTCTACAGGCAGAAGGCGAGGAGGATTGTTGAGGCAGCAAAGTACCTCCTCTCGCTCGGCGGAGTTCCGGACACCCTCGAGGGGCTCCTGAAGGTTCCGGGGATCGGGAGGAAGTGTGCGAACATCGTCCTCGCGTATGGGTTCGGGAAGCCGGCCATAGCCGTGGATACGCATGTGGAGAGGGTGGCGAAGAGGTTGGGCCTCGTGGAGCCTTCGGCGGATCCCGCGAGGGTGGAGGAGAGGCTGAAGGAGATCGTCCCGGTGGAGGAGTGGGTGAAGGTGAACCACGCCCTCGTGAGGTTCGGGCGGGAGGTGTGCAGGCCGAGGGGACCGTTGTGTGGGAGGTGTGCCCTGAGGGAGGTGTGTCCCTCGGCCACGAGGAAATAAAACCACATCGTATCCCCTTCTTACGGTGATACTGCCAGACTGGAAGATCAGGGAGTACGTTAAGAGCGGGAGGATAAGGATCGAGCCCTTCGACGAGAGGCTCGTGGGGCCAGCTTCCGTTGACCTGAGGCTCGGTTTCAGGTTCAGGGTGTTCAGGACGAGCTTTCTTGACAACATAGACGTGAGGAGTTACAGGGACGAGCTGTTATCACGGGAGGAGCTCGAACACCACGTCATCGAGCGGCACAGGTACTCCGACGTCATTGTATTGAAAGACGAAGACACACCTATCGTGATACACCCCAACGAGTTCGTGCTCGCCTCCATATACGAGTACGTGGCCCTGCCGGACAACGTAGCCGCACAGCTCAACGGAAGGTCTTCGATCGCCAGGCTCGGCCTCCTCGTCCACACATCAGCCGGGTGGGTGGATCCGGGCTACGAGGGGCACCTCACACTTGAAATATACAACGTGAACTCCGTGCCGGTGAAGCTATACCCCCTGACGCCCGTGGCAAACCTCATCTTCTTCGAGATGGAGAGAGTAGAGACGCCGTACAACAGGAGAAAGACGTCAAAGTACGTGGGGGAGAGAGGAGCGTCTGCTTCGAAGATAGCCGAGGACTTTCAGTGAACGGCAGGGAAGAGCGTGAGCCTGAAGAGGCTGTAAACAAGGAGGAGGAAGCCGTATCCCGCGAGGGCAGCTGACATGAGCACGAGGGACACCACCTTGAGGGAGAGGCCCGCTAAGAAGAGAAATGCCCCGAGGAAGAGGGAGATGGTGCCCAGTATGCCCGAGGAGATGCCAACAGGTCTTCTCTTCTTGGCGAGGCTGTAGAAGATGTCGAGGAAAGTGTCAAGGCTCTTCTTCATCTCCACGAGAGAGAAGGCGAGGACGAGGGAGGAGACCGTGTAGAGGACGAGGTAGGAGTGGAAGGGGATGAGGCCCTCTGTGACGAGGTAGCCCGTGAAGTAGAAGAGGAGGTAAGAGACGAAGATGAGGACGAAGAACCTCTTCATCTCGCCAGGGAGCGTTCCAGAGGTGGAGACAAAGAGCTTCGAGGAGGCTATCCTGTAGGGGTCGAAGCGGTTCTTCAACCACTCCGGAACGAACCTCGCCGCGATCCTCTCGAGCTTCTCCTCCTCCCTTATCATGAAGCCTGCCACGGCAGTCGTGAAGACGATGGCAAGGAACATCCCGCCCATCATATCGGCGGAGTGGGGGAGGCCGAGTTCCTGTGCCACGGCTGAGAAGAAGAGGGAGAACTCGCCAAGGGGGAGCATGAGGGTTCCGAGCCTGAAGGCACGCTCCGGCTCAATTCCGAGGAATGGACCTACGAAGAGCACCACGAAGACCTGTAC
>JALTNN010000041.1 GCA_027000685.1 Microcaldota archaeon | reverse complement strand
CCACCCTGACCTTCGCCACCTCGACCCTCCTTATGGGGGCTATCTTCTTTAGCTCGTTCGCCATTCTCTTCGTGAGGTCCCCCGCGAAGAACTCCTTGAGGAGGTCGTCCTTCTCCCTCTTCTTTGCCTCCTCGGTTATCATCTCTACCATCTTCTTCCTCATGTCCGTCCTCTTCGACCTCGAGACCTTCACAGCCGTCCAGGCTATGGCCTTAACGTGGAGCTTCTTCCCGTCCTTCGTCACAGCGTCGAAGACCACCTCAACCTTCGAGGTGTGCCTCCTCGTGAGCCTCTTCATAAAAGAGCGCTCGAGCTCGTAGCCTATGAACTCCGTCCTCGCCGTGCTCCCCACGACCTGATTTATTCTGAACCAGAGGAGATACTGGAGGTGTGAGAGGGAGCCTGTTACCTCTGACCCGAGGACCTCCACCGTCCTCCCGATGAGCATGTCTGGTTCTTGTGCGGCCGTCTGTCCTATCTCCTTCTCTCCAAAGATCTTCGGGGACGTTATGACGAACCACTTCTTCGTCTTCCATGGATCAACCGCCTTCACCCTTCTCTTCGCCATGGAACCTCACCTTCCACTCCGTTATCACCCTGTCGGCCTCCTCGAGGACTTCGAGAGGAGGCCCCTCAAAGGTAACTTCGCCGTATCCCCTGATCGTGATCACCACCCTCATCTCTTCACCATAATGGCGGCCGTATCGGGCGAGTACCTCCAGTCGGGCGGGAGGACGCCCTCCCTCTTGTAGTACTTCACGAGCCTCTTTATCTTGGACTCGATCCTCTCTAGGGCCACCTTGTTGTGCATGTCCTTCTTGTTCCTCTCAAGGTGCCTCCTCACCCTGAGGGCCTTTCTCATAAGATTTGCGAGGTCCTCAGGTATTTTTGGCGCGAGCCCGTGCTCCTTGAGTATTTGGAGTATCTTCTTACCCGTTATGGCCCTGACATCCGGCACGCCGTACTGGTCCCGGAGAATGAGGCCTATCATGGCCGTAGAGTAGCCCTGCTTCGCGAGCTCAACCACTAACTTCTCTACCTCTTCCGGCGTCCTCTCCACCCACTTAGGGGGCACCTTGGACGCCGGCTTCTTCGAACCGGACTTCCCCTTCCTCCGGGCGTGCATTCTGGCCATGTTATCCACCAAGTGAAAGGGGAGAATGTTTTATAAACCTGGCGTCAGAGATATCTCGCCCTCCTCTCCACCTCCTCCATCCTCCTGAAAATCCTCTCCGCGTCCTCACACACCTCGGAGTACCCCCTCAGGATTTCCTCCCACCCCTCCTCGATGTCGGAGTGTGTAGCAAAGAAGCTCTTCTTGAAGCAGACGAGATCGACTGCCCTCTCCTCGACGCTCCTCGTCACCTCGCCGAGGCCGAAGTCTATGAGGTAGAGGCCTTCCCTCCCCACTATGAAGTTCGATGTTGTGAGGTCGCCGTGGACTATACCATTCCTGTGGAGGGTCCCCACGATCCTCCCCACCTCCCGGAGGAGATTCAGGTCCTTTCTCTCCGAGAGGTACCTCTTCAGGGTAGCCCCCTCCACGTACTCCATCACGAGGGTGTTCTCCTCCTCCCGCACCTCCAGAACCCGTGGTGTCAAAACGCCCACGGACCTCGCCCTGCTCAGGAGCCTTGCCTCCCTCCTTGTCCTCGTCCTCCTTATCCTCTCGTCGAGGAGGGGGTGTCTGTACCCCTTCTTCACCCTCACCTTTATCACTCTCTCCCCATCCCTGTAGAGGACTGCCTCGGCTCCCCTCTTGATGATTTCCATCCCTTAAAACGAGGTGCATTCAAATTAAAACCGTGGTGAGGATAGGGAAAAGGGAGAAGGAGCATCAGAGGAAGGTGGCATCCGAAAGGGTAGACGTTCTCCTCTCCCTCGCCGAAAAGTTTGCAAAGGATCGTCCTGAGAGGGCAAGGAGATATGTGGAGCTTGCCTGGGAGATAGCCAAGAAGCACAGGGTTAGACTCGGTAAGAGGAAGAGGAGGTTCTGTAGAAAGTGCTTCACCTACTGGACGGCCGGGACGCTGAGGGTCCGGCTCGTGCACAACCCGTATCCCATGGTGGTATATCGGTGTCTCGTCTGCGGTGAGGAATACAGGTTTCCCTACGTTAGGGAAAAGAAGATGAGGGCGAAGAAAAGTTAGCCTCCCGAACCGAACGGCTTATTATAGCTTTACCCACCTAACTCTTTCGTGGAGGCGGAGGGTATCTTGTTCCCGGAATCCCCCCAAGCAAACGAGGAAATGGTTAAGAAAGCAGAACAGTTCCTCAGGGTCTATCACATGGACGATCTCGTGGAGATAACCAAGACCTACCCCAGGAAGAGGAGGCTCGTCATAGACTACACGAACCTCGCGAGGTACGACTACCAGATGGCCGACGAGTTCCTCGAGAACCCCGACTTCTACAGGGAGCTCTTCGAGTACGCGGCACAGAGGATAGAGATACCCGGTGCCCCCAAGGACATGGTGATACGCATCGGTCTGAAGAACATCCCAACCGTGAGGAGACTCCTCGTGAGGGACCTCTCCTCGGAGTACATCGGAAAGGTCGTCCTCGTGGAGGGGATAGTGAGAGAGGTCACCGACGTCATGCCGAGGATAAAGGTGGCGGTTTGGGCATGTAAGGCATGTGGAAGCCAGGTCCCCGTCCTCCAGGAGTCGCCCGTCCTCAAGAAGCCCCTCTCCTGTCCTTACTGTGGAAAGAGGGACTTCGAGCTCCTCGAGGAGAAGTCCAAGTACACGGACTTCCAGAAGATAAGAATACAGGAGCCCCTGGAATTCCTTAAGGGCGGTGAGCAGAGCAGGCACATAGCCATATACCTCGAGGACGACCTCGTGAACAGGACGTCCCCGGGTGAGAGGATACTCGTGGTGGGCGTTCTCAGGATAAAGAAGACGCAGGGAAGGAGCACGGTGCAGGACAAGTACATAGAGGCCCTCTTCGTAGATCCCGTCCAGAAGGAATTCGAGGAGCTTGAGCCCACCCCGGAGGAGCTCAGGAAGATAATGGAGCTCGCATCAGACCCGGACATTTACAAGAAGCTCGTGGCATCCATAGCCCCGGCCATAAAGGGGCACGAAAAGGTGAAGGAGGCCATAGCCCTCCAGCTCTTCGGGGGCGTCCAGAAGAAGCTCCCCGACGGCACGAGGATAAGGGGGAACATACACATACTGCTCCTCGGTGATCCCGGTACGGGCAAGTCCCAGATACTTGAGTACGCCGCGAGGCTCGCGCCGAAGAGCTTCTACGTGGCTGGAAAGACCGTGACGGGTGCGGGTCTTACTGCCTCTGCCGAGAGGGACGAGTTCGGGGAGGGCGGATGGGTGATAAAGGCTGGTGTCCTCGTGCTCGCCTCGGGAGGTCTCGCCGCCGTGGACGAGTTCGACAAGATAGACGCCAAGGAGAGGGAGGCCCTCCACGAGGCTATGGAACAGCAAACAGTCTCCGTGGCGAAGGCCGGTATAGTGACGAGGTTCAAGGCCGAAACATCCATACTCGCGGCCGCAAACCCGAAGTTCGGGAGATTCAGCGACGACGAGCCCATAGTGAACCAGATAAGCGTCTCGCCCACCATCCTGAACAGGTTCGATCTCATGTTCGTCATAAGGGAGGTAAAGACGGCCGAGGAGGACAGGGAGATCGCGTCACACATCCTCGAGACGCACACGGCCGGCCAGCTGAGGGCCCAGTACGAGAAGAGCCCCCAGACAGAGGTGACGAAGGAGGAGGTGGAGAGGGCCGAGGAGATAGTAAGGCCTGCTATAGACCCCGAGCTCCTCAGGAAGTACGTGGCCTATGCGAGAACGCACGTCTTCCCCGTCCTCACACCGGAGGCAAGGGAGGCCCTCCTGAACTTCTACGTGGAGCTGAGGGAGAGGGGGAGGCAGAAGGAGACGGTTCCCATCAACGCGAGGCAGATGGAGGCCCTCATAAGGCTTGCGGAGGCCTCCGCAAGGGTACGCCTCTCCAACGTCATAACGAGGGAGGACGCGGAGAGGGCGAAGGAGCTCCTCCTATACTCCATGCAGGAGGTTCTGAGGGACCCCAAGACAGGCGAGATAGACGTCGATATCCTCTACACTGGCATGCCAAAGAGCAAGGTGCAGAAGCTGAAGATGGTGCTCAACACGCTGAGGTCCCTCACGGAGACAAGGGACAAGGTGGCCTTCGACGAGCTACTCAAAGAGGTGAGCATATACGGCATAGACGAGGACGAGCTCGAGGAGATACTCCAGGAGCTGAGCAGGAGGGGCGACATCATAGAGCCGAAGAAGGGATTCTACTCACCTGTTTAAAAGAAGACCCTCACATCGACGGCGTATGCCCCCCTCTCATTCAGTATGAGGGGGTTCACCTCTGCGACCCTCGGCCTGTACCTGTCCATGAAGAGGGAGAAGTTCACCACGGACTTCACGAGGGCCTGGAAGTTCGTCTTCCTTCCCCTGTAGCCCTCGAGTATCCTCCTCCCCTTCAACTCGGACACCATGTCAAGAACGTCTGCACCGGTTAGCGGAGCGAGGCGTGTTGATGTGTCGTTGTAGAGCTCTACGAAGACGCCCCCGAGGCCGAGGGTAACGGTCGGGCCAAAGGAGGGATCCGTCTTCCCCCCGAGAAAAACTTCAACCCCCTCTATGTGGGGCTGTATGATCACCTTCTCTGAAATTCTCAGGAGCCTTTCCACCGCCTCCCTCAGCTCCTCCTCCGTTCTTATATCCGTGACGACACCGCCGACGTTCGTCTTGTGCGTCATCTCCGCTATCTTCGCCACGGCCGGGAAGGTCTTCCATTCAAAGTCCGTCGAGTCAACCACAATCATCTCAGGGACCTCGAGGTACTGGGAGATTAGGTCAAATGCCTCGAGGATGTCAGGCAAGGAGGACACCCCCCACGAAGAGCACGAAGGCCACGAGCGCGAGTGCTATGCGTGCGAGCGTGTCGGTCACGAGGAAGTAGGAGACAGCTCCAAGGACGAGGGAAAGGATTATGAGGATGTGACCGAGCTTCAGAACCCCTCCTATCCTTATCCTCTCCCTTGGCCTGTGATAGACGGCCTTCTCGAGGTCGAGGAGCCTCCTGTCCATCACATCGGTCCTCTCCTCGAGCCTGCTGAGCTCCGATACGTACTTCCCGAGCTCCTCCCTTATCATCTTCAGGAGGTTCCTGTTCATCACCCTCAACTGAGCGTCGATGTACTTCCTCATCTCGTCCCTCATCTCCCCTGCGATCCTCTCCCTCTCCTCCTCCACCACACTCCTCACAATCTCTCTCAGGTCGTGGCGGAGGGTGAGGAGGATCTCCCTGTTTGCCAGAACGATGAGCCTCCTCGCGTCCTCCTCCGGTATCCCCATCTCCCTGAGGGAGGACACGATGTCCTCCACTGACGCACCGGAATCAAGCATCGAACGAACGAGGGCTATGAGGTTACGGGCCATGGGAAAATTAGGGGGTTTGTTATTTAAGCCTTGGGCGGTGCCGGGGCCACAACCTCATTCCTCTTTCCCGCTACGCCGGGTGGGCCTCGCCCCGGCACCGCCCGTTTCG
>JALTNN010000040.1 GCA_027000685.1 Microcaldota archaeon | reverse complement strand
TTGTAGAAGTCCCCGTCTCCGAGTTGAAACCGGGCGACATCGTCCTCGTGCGACCCAGCGAGAAGATACCCGCCGACGGTGTTATTATTGAGGGAGAAACGTACGTGAACGAGGCCCTCCTCACGGGCGAGTCAAAACCTGTACACAAAAAGGTTGGTGACGAGGTCATAGGTGGTTCTATAAACGGCGAGGGGGCGATAAAGGTCCGGATAACAAAATCAGGGGACGACACGTACGTGGCACAGATAATGAAGATCGTCAGGGAGGCCCAGCAGAGCAGGACCAGGACGCAGGACCTTGCAGATAGAGCGGCGGCACTCCTCTTCTACGTGGCTCTCGGTTCGGGCATCATAACGTACACGTATTGGGCTCTCATAGGAATGCCGGTTTTTGCCCTTGAACGGCTGGTGACAGTCCTCGTTATTGCATGCCCGCACGCCCTTGGACTGGCTATCCCACTTGTTGTGGCCATTTCCACGGCGATATCTGCAAGGAACGGGATCCTCGTCCGCAACAGAAGGGCGTTTGAAGCGGTCAAAGATGTAGACGTGGTAGTGTTCGACAAAACAGGCACGCTCACCGAGGGGCGTTTCGGCGTCGTGGAGGTGCTGGGATCGAAAGAGACGCTCCCACTGGCAGCCGCCCTCGAGAGAGGCTCCGAACACGTCATAGCAAGGGCGATCGTCGACCACGCGGAGAAGTCGGGAGTTCACATCCCCGAAGCAAAGGACGTAAGGGCGATCCCGGGGAAGGGAGTGAGGGGTGTCGTTAATGGGAGAACGCTTTATGTGGGAAGCGAGCGGTTGATGAAAGAGATAGGTGTAGAGGTCCCGGAAGATGCGAGGACACCCGGGAAAACAGTGGTACACGTTGCGGAGAAGGGGAGGTACATCGGTGGCATCGTACTCGCTGACGTAATACGCGAGGAATCACGGGAGGCGGTAAAACTGCTGAAGAAGATGGGCAAGAAGGTGTACATGCTCACGGGTGACTCGGAGGACGTGGCACGCTGGGTGGCAGAAGAACTAAACATAGACGGCTACTTTGCAGAGGTCCTGCCCGACCAGAAGGCCGACAAGATCAAGGAGCTCCAGGCAAAGGGTTACAAAGTAGCCATGGTGGGCGATGGGATCAACGACGCCCCTGCCCTCGTGACAGCTGACGTGGGCATAGCGATAGGGGCGGGAACCGACGTTGCCATCGAGAGCGCGGACATCGTCCTCGTACGGAACGATCCCAGGGATGTGGCCAAGATCATAGACCTATCCAAAAAGACCTACTCGAAGATGGTCCAGAACCTCTGGTGGGCCGCCGGTTACAACGTCGTCGCCATCCCCCTTGCAGCTGGTGTCCTCTACGGCCAGGGAATCGTCCTGAGCCCGGCGGTGGGGGCCCTCCTGATGTCCCTCAGCACCGTGATAGTTGCCGTGAACGCCGCCACGCTCAGCAAGTACCGGTCACCCTTCTAACCCATCACACCCACTCCTTCCTCACCTTTTCCCTCGGCGGTGCCCTCGGCTCCCGTGCCGGGTAGCCGACTGGTACAACGACGACCGGGCGGAGGTGTGCGGGGATGTTTAGTATCGAACGGACGGCGTTCTCGTCGAAGGCACCCACCCACACGGTTCCCAGCCCCGCTTCGTGGGCAAGCAGCATAAACGCATAGGTGAACGCCGCGGTGTCCTGGACGGAGTAGAGGTACACGCCCCTCTCCCCGTAGTACGACGCCCTCTCCAGATCGGCACAGATAACAAGAACGACGGGGGCCTCCGCGACAAACCTCTGTCCATAGCACGCGCCCGTAAGGTCCCGCTTGACTCTGTCATCCTTTACTATGTAAACGAACCAGTCCTGCAGGTTTCCGGCAGAAGGCGCCCACTTTGCCAGCTCCAGCAATTCTTCTATCAGGTTGTCCGGAACGGGATCCGGCCGGAAAGAGCGGACGGAGCGCCTCCCGAGTATAGCCTCTCGAAGCTCCATACCTGTAAATGGTAGAGGAAGTATATAACCAGAACCGAGGACTGGGTGAAACAGGCTCATAGATATGTTTCAAACACAGGGATAAAGGTAGTTGCAGCGGATTATGGTCATGGCGGACGCGGAGAACATAAGGAACCTCATCGTGGGTCTGCTCGTCCTGACGTTACTAGTTTCCGTGTATACAACCATCGTAGCCCTCAAGGCCTACGCGGATGTGAGAGGGGACGTCTCCCAGCCCGTACACGTTGACCTCTCAGGTGTGGACATCTCCAAGTCTAGCTCGACGGCCACGAGCCTTGTGCTGGTGTTTCCAGAGCTGAAGTTCGCCAAGGAGGAGAGGGACGTCGTTGATGCGATCATACCCACGGGGAGACCGGGGTATGCCGACAGGATACCCGTCTCCTACGACGATCCCGTGGGCTCCCTGAACTACCTTTACAAGCTGTATCCCGAGATAAGGGAAGAGGTCAGAAAGGATACAGAGCTGTGGAACAGATATCTAAACCTCGCCACCAGACCTGTGGGGATAAGCTGTGAGTTCTGCTGCGGCGTCGGCCCAGTGGGGATAACGGCGGAGGGCGAACTGAGGTGCGGGTGCAAGCACAACCCAGCACTCCACGCGTTAACACTTGCCCTCCTGAAGTACACGGACATGAGCGATGCCGAGGTTGTGAGGGAGGTGATGAGGTGGAAGGCCCTCTTCTTCCCGAGGCCCATGACATCTCTGGCTCTCCAGGTGGCGGGCAAGGAGCTCTCCGAGGTGCAGGCACTTCCGGGAATGGTGGGAGGATGTTAACCCGAATAAACGGGGGTGGTGTAGATGGTGAGGAAGAAGGGAAAGGATTCGTTGCACCTCTGCGTGCTGGTCGTCGTCGTGTTGCTGTTCGTTCTTTCCCTGGTACAGGCCTGGGCCGTCACAGACCTGGCGGCGAAGGTCCCATCGCTCGCTACCGGGACCGCGAAGAGCATGAGCGCAGGGACACTGCCCGGAATGGTGGGAGGATGCTAAGGGTTCTCCTCCTTCCCCTCCTGCTCCCGGTAGCGTACGCCCACTGTCCCGTCTGCACGGCGGCGGTGGGAGCGGGAACCGCAGCAGCCCGGCTCTTCGGGGTTGACGACGTGATCGTAGGGCTGTGGTTCGGCGCCCTCATCGTCGCTGCTGCCTCCATGGCTGTGAGAGGAAAGAAGTACTCCCCGGTCATCCCTCTCCTCACACTCGTCCTGACTGTTTACTCCCTATACCTCGCTGGGCTCCTCGGCGATCCGGGGAACACGATCTTCGGCGTGGACAGGCTCACGGTGGGAATGTTCGTGGGAGGCCTCCTCACGGCCTTCACGCCCTACCTCAGCCTGACCCTAACGAAGCTTACAGGCCGGTATCTCGTCCCGCACCAAACAACGGCACTCACGGTAATTCTCCTCGTCCTCCTCACTCTCCTCTGCTATCTCCTCCCCTGAAGGGACACTCCTCTCCGCATCTCCTTCCCTCGATCTCCACTGTGACGTGTTCGATATGGAGCTCCCTCAACCTCTCCTTTATCTCCCTCCTCACCTCCTCCCTCTTTCCTTCATACCCTTCCTCCAGAACTATGTGAGCGGTTAGGAGATCCGTCTCGCCTTCGAGTGACCAGATGTGTAGGTCGTGAACCTCTCTCACCCCTTCCACAGACAGGATGACCTCCCGAACCTTCTCTACGTCGATGTGGGGCGGAACACCCTCCAACAAGATGTCATAGACCTCTCCCAAGTTCCTCACAACCCCCACGAGGACGAGCATCGTGAAGCCCACGGTTAGGAGGGGATCTATGATGTAGAGCTTCCATACTGTCATGGCGGCCGATCCCACGAGGAGAGCAACCCAGCCAAGGGCATCCTCGAGCAGGTGCCAGGAGAGGACCTTCTCGTTCTGGCTCATTCCCTCCCTCAGCCTTACGTACCCGTATCCGTTAATCACAACACCGAGAACGGCGAGGGCGAGCACCCCCTCGGCGAGGACGGGTTCCGGCTCGAAGAGCCTCGGGATCGCCTCGGAGAGGATGAAGAGAGAACCGGCTATGAGGACGAGCGCGGCGAAAATAGAGGAAAGCAGCGAAAGCCTGTAGAACCCGTAGGTGTGCCTCGTGTCGGCTGGCTTCCTCGCCTTCCTCTCGGCGAGCCATGAGATAAACAGTGCTATACTATCTCCGAGGTCGTGGAGGGCGTCAGCGAGGAGTGCGAGGCTGTTGGTGAGCAACCCTCCAACGAGTTCGAGAAGCGTGAAACCAAAGTTGAGGAGGGCGGCGAGCCTGACACGTTCCTCCCTCGTACGCACGCTAAATAAATACCTCCACGTGTATTTATCCCCTTCGCATCACGGCAGAGTTATACAGCCCTTCTCATAACATCCATCATCTTGAACACTCGCTCCCGGAAGAGCCTCTTGGCCTTCTCCCTTTGAGATGCGAAGTAGAGCGCTGTCGCGATACCCGCCACAGGCAGCCCCATACCCAGACCTAAGAGGACAGCCGACTTCAGCGCCGCCGCTGCACCGACGCCAGCAACCCCACCGGCCACGCCCCCGAGGATAGAAGCCTTAGCCCTCAGATCGTGCCTGTGGACGTCGTCCTTGCTCATCTCGTAGTGCCTCTCAAATATCTGAGTGAACCGTGCAAGTGCTCTTTCTCCCTTCATCACCTTCCTCACGATTTCCTCGATCTCTTTACTCCTGTCCTCCCCCGTCACGTGGTAAAACTTCCAGGCAAACTTCTCGTGCGGTTCAAAGTTCTCCACGATTCTTTCCACGACCTCGGTTGCCTTTCTTCTCCTCTCGTGGGTTCCCTTCACCACAGAGTACAGGGTTGCGAGGCCGCCACCTGCCGCGATGGCAATCCCCACTGGGGGGACGAGGGCGAGGAGCCCCGCACCGAGCGCCGTGGTGAGGAGACTTCCGGTCAGGAACCTCGCCCAGGAAGACGACGTCTCCGCCACCGCCCTGACGTGTTCTTCCTTTAGCCCTCTCTCCACCTTTTCCCTCAGAGGTCCTGCCACCTCAAGAATCTCATTTCTCGCAACTTCGAAGTGGCCCTCCGGCCTGTGAAACCTTGCTATTCTGGAGAAAATTTCCCTGAAACCTTCCAGCAGACCGCCACCAAACCTCCTCGCACCGCTTCCAACTTTCCTGGCTCCTGTCCCGGCCTTTTCCCTCAGCACACCTCCGGCTCTACTCGCACCTCCACCAACCCTCTTCACACCTTCCTTTAACCTCCTCGCCCCCCTCCTGAACCTTTCAACTACCATACAGTGATAAAGATAAAGTTGTTTATAATGGTTTGGCGAAACAAACCAACCTCCATTTCGTCCTGAACGATCTTCAACAAACCCCATCTTTCCTAGCGCGACGTCATCCCCTTCAAAACTTAACCCTGAACCTTTCCTTACAGACCCACTTCCTCCGTTTGACGTCTATACCCACTTTGTGGAGCACTGCTTCACCTCTCTCACGGCCGATTCTTCTTGCCAGATCTTCCACGTGCTTTTCGCCTACGACCACGAGTACGTCACCCCTTTTGACGAGGTGTTGGATCGCCAGGGCGAGAGATCTATTGATTTCATTAATGAGACCTGGTTCTTCCGGAGCATAGCCCTCTTTGACAG
>JALTNN010000039.1 GCA_027000685.1 Microcaldota archaeon | reverse complement strand
CGAGCGCGGCATAAACGTTGTGCGGGAGGCGATAAAGGAGTTTGCGAGGACCCTCCCCTTCGGAGGAGCGAGGTTCAAGATCATATTCCTCGACGAGGCGGACGCCCTCACGGCAGACGCCCAGAACGCCCTGAGAAGAACTATGGAAAAATATGCGGCCACCGCAAGATTCATCCTCTCGTGCAACTACTCCTCGAAGATAATAGAGCCTATCCAGTCGAGGTGTGCCTTGTTCAGGTTCAAACCCCTCTCTGACGAGCAGATAAAGGAGAGGTTGAGGTACATAGCTGAGCAGGAGGGCCTGGAGATAACCGAGGAGGCCCTCGACGCCCTTGTCTATGTGGCGGAGGGCGACATGAGGAAGGCCATAAACACCCTCCAGGCGGCCGCCGCCATAACCTCGGACATCACCGACGAGCTGGTATACCAGGTGGCTGCGAGGGCGAGGCCGGCGGAGCTGAAGAAGATGATGATGTCTGCCCTGAACGGAGACTTCTTCGGGGCGAGGGAGATGCTGAACAAGCTCATGATAGACTACGGGATGAGCGGGGAGGACATCATCAAGCAGATGCACAGGGAGGTCTTCTCCCTGGACATTCCCGATAAGGTGAAGGTTAAACTCGTAGATCTCATAGGTGAGTACGAGTTCAGGCTCGTGGAGGGGGCGAACGAGAGAATACAGCTCGAATCACTCCTTGCACAGTTCCTCCCACTTGGAAAGGAGCTTTCGTAGTCCCTCACCCCCCGACCGAGTAATAAACCTTACACACCCCTATATCCCCGTGGAGGTGATCAGGTTAGAGGACGTATGGAAGGTATATGGGACCGAGGTGAGGGTGGAGGCGCTGAGGGGTGTTGATCTCTCTGTGGAAGAGGGGGAGTTCATCGCCATAATGGGCCCCTCCGGTTCCGGCAAGTCAACGCTCCTCCACATAATGGGGCTCCTCGACACACCAACGAGGGGGAGGGTGTTCGTCCTCGGCAGGGAAGCCTCAAGACTCTCCGACGATGAGAGGGCGCTACTAAGGAGGGAATCCATAGGCTTCGTCTTCCAGCAGTACAACCTCTCCCCCTCACTTACGGCCCTTGAGAACGTGGAGCTCCCAATGCTCTTCGCAGGTGTGCCACCCGAGAAGAGGAGGAAGAGGGCCGTGGAGCTCCTTGAGGCGGTTGGGCTGGGTGACAGGCTTCACCACTATCCAAACCAGCTCTCTGGAGGTCAACAGCAGAGGGTGGCCATAGCGAGGGCCCTCGCCAACAACCCTCACATCATCCTCGCCGACGAGCCCACGGGAAACCTCGACACGAAGACGGGGAGGAGGATACTTGAGGTCTTCAGGGAGCTCAACGAGAGGGGGAAGACGGTTGTCATCGTCACCCACGACCCTGAAGTCGCAGAGGCGGCCGAAAAGATAGTCAAGATAAGGGATGGGAAGATAGTAGGGGTGGTGGAAAGATGAGGAAGGTATTACTGCTCGGCGTATTGCTCCTCTTCCTTGGTTTTGTCAATGCGCTAACGTTGAATGTGAAGACGATACCCGGTGTACTCACGCCCGGGACGTCCGGGAAGCTCATACTCGAGATAACAGCCTCGGGGAGTGTAAGGAGCATCTATGTGAGGATACCGGACGCGTCGCCGTTTGAGGTAGAAGATGAGGGCTCTCTCATCAATGTGGGCGACGCGTCCGGGGGAACTGTGTCCTATGTACTGTGGCTGAGGGTTCCGGACTCCGTGAAGCCCGGTGTGTACGTCCTCCCGGTTGAGATCACCTACACGGACGTTGCCACGGGCAACTCCTACACGGAGCACTTCGCCCCCCTGCTCACGGTGACGTCGGGCAAGGGCCTGGAGATAACGTTCCCTGAGAAGGTTTACGGTGGTGTGAGAAAGCTCGTGAAGATAGCCGTGGAGAACACAGGAGCCCCCATATACAACGCGGTCCTGACAGTACCTGATGCCGTGGGCGATTCGCGGGTGTATATAGGAGATCTTGACACGGGGGAGAGGGCGGAGAAGTACGTTGAAATTCTCCCGTCGTGTGAAGGCGGTCTGTACAGGACCGAGCTGACGCTGACGGGTTACAGGGGCACGGAGACGTTCACGGAGACCGTGGGCTACACCGCCATCTGCATCCCACCCGAGGAGGATCTCAAGGTGACCATGGAGATACCCCCGAAGATAGGAGGGGGTGAGCAGAACACCCACCTGATTATACATAATCTCTCCTCCCTCCCAAAGGGCCCCCTCTCTGTGAACGTCTCCGGCATCAATGTTAGGTTTGGCGGCCAGACGTCCTTCTACGTCAACTCCGTACCGCCCGGCTCGAAGGTGACGATCCCCATCGTGTGGAAACTCGAGAAGAGTGACGAGCCCGGGATTATCAACGTCGTAGTGGCGGAGAGCGGGACTCAGAGGATGTACTCCTTCTCCGTCCTCCCAGCAGACGAACCGGACATCGTGGTGTACCTTGCAGACGTGCCTGTGTGGGAGAACGGACGCCTCAGGGTGAACATAGCAGTCGCGAACGTGGGGACCGGTACGGCAGAGAACGTCTTTGTGGAGACAAACAGCCCCAGGGCGTATGGCGGAAAGGATCTCCTCGGAGACCTCGGCCCCGGTGACTACGACACGACGACGCTCTACCTCGAGGGGGCCGAGGGGAAGGAGACCGTTCACGTAAGGGTGGAGTATACGGCCTACGGCGAGAAGAGGGTGAAGGAGCTTGACGTGGAGTTCGAGGTCCCGAGCAGGCCCGCGGACCTGACACCAATACTGCTGTTTGCCGTCGTACTGCTCGTTGCCTGGTGGTGGAGGAAGAGGAAGTGATGGACTACGTGTTCCTTGCGTGGAAGGGGCTAAAACACCAGCCCCTCCGCTCCTTTCTAACTGTGATAGCCGTTATAGTCGCCGTCGCGTCGATATTCGTCCTCGTGTCCCTCGTTCAAGGTCTTCAGGAGACCGTTAGGGGGGAGCTCACCAAACTGGGAACGAACAGGCTCATCGTGATACCGGGTGTAATCATAGGGGCAAACTACGGCGGTGACACGCTAAGCGAAGAGGACTTGAAGCTCATAGAGAGCACCCCAGGTATTAGGTATGCACTCGGGCTCCAGAGGGACCTTGTCACCATGAGTATTGGTAGGGAGGAGCGTCCCGTCACCGTGAACGGTGTGGATCCAGAGAAGTTTGAGCGCGCGTTCGAGACGCTCGTGGGCGGATATGTCGAGGAGGGGAGGCCGCTGGGGAAGCAGGATAGGGGAAAGTACGTGGCCTTCCTGGGCTACTCCGTCGCACACGACCTCTTCGACCACGAAATACTCCCGGGCAGCACGGTATACCTCAACGGCAGACCATTCCGGGTAGTTGGCGTAATGAAGAGGACGAACACCCCCATAGATGCAGGCCTGTACATACCGGAGGCCGCGTTCCAGGACATCACGGGCAAGGAGAAGGAGTACGTGAGGATAATGGCGGAGGTGTCAGAGGGAATAGACATCGAGATGCTAAAGGAGCGCCTGGAGAGGAGGCTGAAGGCGCTCCGCGGTGGTGTGGAAAACTTCAGGGTCGTGACGTCGGAGCAGGCCTTCCAGACGGCCACCCAGATCATAAACATCGTGGGCCTGTTCCTCGTGGCTGTGGCAGCAGTCTCCCTCGTGATAGGGGCCCTCGGCATAATGAACACGATGTACATGAGTGTGACGGAGAGGACGAGGGAGATAGGTGTTATGAAGGCTGTGGGGGCTACGAAGGGGCAGATAATGGGGATATTCCTTGTGGAGGCAGGGATGATAGGTATCATTGGTGGCGTCGTGGGTGAGATCTTGGGCTTTATAGTCGTCAAGGCGATAGAGTCCGTTGTCAGAACGTTTCTCGAGGCCTACTCGGCGTACTTCTCCCCCCTCGTCCTCCTCGGTCTCGTCATCTTCTCGGGGATTGTGGGGATGGTCGCGGGCTACCTCCCTGCGAGGAGTGCGGCTGAGCTCGACCCCGTGGAGGCGATGAGAGCATGAACGACATCATAATACTTGCACTAAAGGGGTTGAGGTACAGAAGCCTGAGGACACTTATAACGGTGGCTGGCATCGTGATAGGGATCTCTGCCATCGTCCTCCTCGTCTCCCTGAGCAAGGGCTTCCAGAGCACCGTGGAGGAGCTCTTCGAGCAGTTCGGCGCCGACACCATAACCGTGGTGGGGGGCACAAACCTCCTCGCCTCCTCCATCTATGCACCTGTACCCCTTGGAGAGAGGGACGTGGAGGTCGTGGGGAGGGTGAGGGGCGTCGAGGTGGCCTCGGGAATAGCCGCGAAGACGTTCCCCGTCACAGTGGGTTACAGAACGGAGGCCCTCCTCGTCTATGGCATGGACGCCGATACGTTTGACACGCTCTACGGGAGGATATTCGAGACGTTCATGGAGAGCGGTAGGACCTTCAGGGAGGGGGAGAAGTACGTGGCTCTCCTCGGTAGTGACGTGGCCCACGAGGTGTTCGGGAGGGACGTAGACGTGGGTAGGACGATAAAGATCGGTGACGTGAAGTTCAGGGTGATAGGTGTTTTGAAGAGGGTGGGAGATCCCCAGGACGATATGAGCGTTACCATCCCTATCTCCGCCTTCAGGGAACTCGTAGGGGAAGAGCCAAAGTACATGGCAGTCATAGCCAAGATCTCCCCAGGGGCGGATCCCGGGGAGGTGGCGGAGGAGATTAGGAGGGAACTCAGGCAGGCGAGGGGTCAGGAAGATTTCACGGTCATGACGTCGGAGGACATGCTCAACCAGATAAATTCCATCCTCGCGGTCATCGGTGCCATAATCCTGGGGATAGCCGTCATATCCCTCGTCGTGGGAGGGATAAGCATAATGAACACGATGTACATGAGTGTGACGGAGAGGACGAGGGAGATAGGTGTTATGAAGGCTGTGGGGGCTACGAAGGGGCAGATAATGGGGATATTCCTTGTGGAAGCCGGGGTTATAGGGGTTATTGGAGGTGTTGTGGGTGAGATCATCGCAGTCCTTCTCGCCAAGGGCGTGGAGTACGCAGTGAGGAGCTACGGAGGCATCTCCTACTACTCCGTTTACCTCGGTTCAGACCTCCTCATCGGAGCAGCCCTCTTCAGCTTCCTAATTGGAATCATCTCGGGCTACCTCCCCGCCAGACGCGCGGCCGAGCTCGACCCCGTGGAGGCCCTGAGGTATGAGTGATTTTTAACGATATACCCCCTTCTTCTTTGCGTGGGTGGTGGACTTTATCCCCTCTGAGCCCCTTCTTCTGATCGATTCAGTCCTTGGAGGTGATAGCTGTGGACCTTGAGAGGAGAGTAGAACTCATAACGTCCCCGCCGGCCGAGGAGATCATAACACGAGAAGAACTCGTCCATCTCCTTGAGACAAAGGAGCACCCGAAGGCCTATGACGGTTTTGAACCCTCTGGAATCCCCCACATCGCCACAGGGCTGATGAGAGCCGAGTACGGGAAGGACCTCATCGAGGCAGGAATTGATTTCGTCGTGCTTATAGCGGACTGGCACGCGTTCCTGAACAACAAGCTTGGAGGGGACATTGAGAGGATAAGGGAAGCCGGAAAGTTCTTCGTAAAGGTTTGGGAGTTACTGGGATGGAAACCGAGGATCATCTGGGCGAGCGAGGCGGTGGAGGATCCTCACTAC
>JALTNN010000038.1 GCA_027000685.1 Microcaldota archaeon | reverse complement strand
TGCGACATCGTCCACAAGTACACGCGAACGGAGGTGGAGAAGCTGAGACAGGAGGGCTACCTGAAGAAGCTCGAGGACTGGCTGGGGATGTTTCTATGAGGGTAGAGGAGTATCAGGAGCTTGTCTCGCGTCTTTTTGAGGGGATAAGGGACGCGGACACGAGAAAAGCCTACCAGGAAGTCTTCGACGCTGACACGGTCGCTACAATCTTCAAGCTCATAGACGATGGCTACATAAAGGAGCTCGGAGGTGTCATCTCCACGGGGAAGGAAGCCAATGTCTTTTACGCTGTGGACCGGACGAACTCCCCTCTCGCCGTGAAGATATACAGGGTAAACACCACGGAGTTCAGGCACCTCTGGAAGTACATAGAGGGGGATCCGAGGGTGAGGATAAAGAAGAGGAGCAGGAGATCCCTCATATACCAGTGGGCGAGGAGGGAGTTCAAGAACCTCGAGACAGCCGTCAAACACGGTGTCTCCGTTCCCTTCCCCATCACCCACAGAAAAAACATTGTGGTGATGGAGTACATTGGTGACGAGCGAGGACCCGCACCCCTACTCAAGGAAGTTCTCCCGAAGGACGTCGAGGAATTCAGAGAGCTCCTCCTCGACTCCCTCTCCCGCCTCTACTACGATGCGGGGATCATACACGCAGACCTTAGCGAGTACAACGTCCTCGTGTGGGAGGACAAACCCTTCCTCATAGATATGGGCCAGGCCACCACATGGGAACACCCCCTCGCCTACGAGTTCTTCTACAGGGACATGAACCAGCTCGTGAAAATGTTGAAGAGGCTCGGTGTCAACATAACCACCCCTCACGAGGCCATAAGGCTCCTCAAGGAGAGGGTGAGAAGATGAGGGTGGAGGAAGTTCGCAGGCTGTTCAAGGGTGTCATGAGAAAGGGAGACTTCAAGATTACAAAACGGGGAAGGAACAGCCTCCAGCTAAGGGGTAAAATAACGCTCCTCGACCCCACCTTCGTGCTCGAGGAGCTCACGCACCTTAAACAGGCCTTCCGCGACATCAAGCTCACAACAACATGGAGAGGCGGGGTAAAAGGTTTCGGGAGCGTGGATCTCACGGCGAAGTACGTCCATCACAGCGGTGGCTTGAGGACACTCCCGAGGCACTTTGTCGAGCTCCCCTATGAGCTCTCGAACAGCAGGTCCCCCCACGAGACAGAGGGCAAGTATTACATCGTGAAGAACGAGCGCCTCTCACACCCCCACGACAACATCACCGTTAATCTGAAGGTGTCTGCCAACAGGACGTCTGCAACGTATGTCACGGACCTCGACCTCGTAGGACTCGGAAAGGAAGGCTACGTGATCGGCGAGGTCATAAACGGGAGGACCACCGACGTGCACGCTGCCCTACTCCAGAAGTCGGAGGTGTGGGAGGCCCTGAGAAGGATAGGGATACCTATCGAGCGGATCATACTCTACGTGATCCCCAGGTCCATACTACATTTCAAGCTCCACAGGCTTTCACGGGTGGTGGAGCTGGTGAAGGAGAAGGGGTTGTCCGGAAAGCTCGTGCTTAGCGACGCCAGGCACCTCTCACACGAGGAGTATAACCTGTGATGGGCCCGCCCGGATTCGAACCGGGGACCTCCTCCTCGTAAGGGAGGCGTCATACCGGGCTAGACCACGGGCCCACCGTGATGCGTCCGGTCGAGCGCGGCGAGTACCGGACCCGTCCCGGGGTCACAGGGGCGGAGTCCCGTCGGGCTAGACCACAGGCCTGCATTTTAATTGACCCCTGGGAAAGGTTAAAACACATCCCCACCCTTTACAAACCCTCCACACCTAAACTTAACTACGGTGAGGGGAAGGTTCATAGTCTTTGAGGGGATAGACGGATGCGGGAAGACGACACAGGCACTCCTCCTCGCGACGAGGCTGAGGGAGGATGGTTATAGGGTCCTCTTCACGGAGGAGCCCACGAGGGATCTCGTCACGGGAAACCTCGTTAAACTGCTTCTGAAGAGCAAGGAGACCCCTCCACCGGAGAGCTACCTCCTCCTCTTCCTCGCGGACAGGATACACCACATGAAGAACAGGATAGGACCCGCCCTCGAGAGGGGTGAGGTGGTGATCTCCGACAGGTACCACTACTCGTCCCTCGCCTACCAGGGTGCACAGGGTGTGGAGATGGGGAGGATAGACGGGGTCCTCGAAGTTCTGGGTGTAGAGCTCATCGAACCAGACGTGGTCTTCCTCGTGGACGTGCCCGTCGAGGTGGCACTTGAGCGGATGGCCAAGGTTAGGAATACCACGGAGGTTTACGAAAAGAGGGAGTTCCTGGAAAAGGTGAGGGAGAATTACCTACGGCTGGCGGAGAAACTCGGTTTCGTGGTGGTTAACGGAGACAGGGATGTTGAAGAGATACACGGGGAGATCTACGAGAAGGTAAAAGAGCTCCTCAGCCGCTGACCTCTGCGGCCACCTTTCTCTCCTCGATGATAACCTTGTACCTCCCGGGCATCTTCATGGAGGCCCTCCTAAAGGCCTCCCTCACATAGGGCTCGAAGCTCTTGTAGGTTATCACCTCGAACATCACCTTTCCGGGATACACCTGTGCAGCCCTTCCAACGGGCCTCCCGAACGCCCTCCTCATACCCTTCTGGAGACGGTCAGCACCGGCGCCCGTGAGCTGCCTGTTCTCCCTCAGAACATGGTGGGGGTAGGCCCTCACCCTCATCCAGAACTTCCTCTGAATCTTCTTGTCAAGGTACCTCACTATGGCAAGCCTTGCCGCCTCTATAGCGTTGTCCCTCACCTGCAGAGCGTCCTGTGCCACGAGCAGATAGACGGCGTCATAGTCGTCCCTCAGCTCGCCCTGCACAAACCTCCTGATCCTAACCGCCGGGTTAGCTCCGATATAGTTCTTGTCAGGCACCTTTACGGCTACCCTGGTGTATGGCCTCTCGAGCTTCCTGTAGCACCTCGCTGGCCTGAGCGCCATCGAACCACCCAACCATAAACGGTGGGGCAAGCGTTTAAAAACTACTCCACGTTAGTAACCCTCCTCCGCAACTGTTAATAACAGGGGATCCCTTTACCTTCCGTGAGAGCCCTCCCCCTGCTCCTACTGCTCCTCATCCCCACCGCGTTTTCCCTCACTGCCATCTACGCAAGGAACTTCTCCGTGGACTGCTACATATACAGGACGGCCTCTGAGCAGCTTCTCCCCGAGACACCCAAGATACTCGAGTCCTACCTCGAGGACATGGGCTTTGACGTGGACGTCATCGAGGACACGGAAGATCTGAGGATGTACGACGCCCTCATCGTGCTCTCATGCACGGACATGGATCCGAAGAACGTGGAGGACATCCTGAACTTTTACGACGGGGGTGGAGGACTCATCGTCGATGTCCACAGGGAAAACCCTATCACTGAGGCCCTTGGCGTGAGGAAGAAGACATATCCGCTCGAGGGCCTGAAGAGGGGAAGCCTGAGCACCCTATACGTGGACATCAAGAACGGTGTGATTGTGAAGGAGACGATAAAGGACGGAGAAGGGCCGATCGTATCGGGATATGAGAGGATGTACTATGTGGGAGAGCCTATATACCTACCTTCCGGCTTCAACAGCGGGTTCGCCCCGGAGTCGGGAGAGGACGTTCTCGGGTGGAAGAAGGACGGCGGTAGGGTGGCGGTCGTAGGCTGCCTCTACTGTGCAGATCCTCTCCTTCTCGCAAATCTTGTGGACTGGGCCGAGGACGGGAAAGTGGACTTCCCCAGGTTCCTCATAAAGAGAAGGGCCCTTCCAGACGTGGTGCCAGCGGGGGGCACGATAGTAGACGAGATAGAGGTGGTGGTTGAGGAGGGGGTTCAGCAGGTAACGGGATCCTACCTCTTTGGAACCTCCGGCGCTTATTGTAACTTCGAACTCCTCTCCTCGGAATTTGAGAGACCTCAGCCCTTCGGCGACAAGTACAGGCTTTCTGCAAGGTTCACCCTGCGAGCCGGCACCGAGCCCGAAACGTGTTACCTTCCCCCAGCCCTGCTCGAGATCTTCTCGGGGAGCTCCACGAGGAGGGTCACCGTGGACCCTGTGGAGGTGGTGGTCTCGGGGAGAACGATGGTACAGTTCACGGAGAACGATCTGCCACTTATAGCCGGGATCCTCGTCGTCTTCCTCCTCACACTTTTCGTTATAAAAATGATGTCGAGGAGGCAGAGACTCCTGAGGGAGTGGAGGAAGTACAGGTTTCTCATAAAGGTGGCGAAGAGGAAGAGGATGAAGCGGGAGATTTCACAGGAAGCGTACGAGAGGATGATGGCCGAGTATGAGAAGGCTCTCCAGGAGATAGAGGTCGAACTCAGGATGCTCGGCGTTCGGATCCCCTCAGAAGAGACCACGCAAGGATCAGAACGAGAAGGAAAACAAGGCCGCCAAGGATGAGGGGATCAGAGAGAAGACCTCTTTCTATTTTTACTTCCACCTCGTCTACGAGCGTTTTCCTGCACTCATCGAACCCCACCTCGATCTCCACCTTCACCCTCTTCGTGTCCGGGGAGATGGGCTCGATGATTTCTATAGTGTCATCCACGGGCCTCGCCTGATAAACACTGCTCTTTCCGTTTATCCTTGCCTCGTACTGAGAGGGCACGACCCTCCTCCCGTCGAGGAGCACCTCGAAGGTGTAGAGAAGGTAATACTGAGGCCCTCCCTCCTCCTTCACTATGCTGTGCTTCACCCTCCTTATCTCGAAGTTACACTCCGAGAGCCTCACCTCTGGAAGGGTCTCGGGTACGGCCCCCCTCTTCACCCTGTATGAAACCGTGGTGAAGCCATCCTCGCCTATCGTGGCAAACCAGGCTATGACGGGATCTGGCTCTACGACGAACGCGTCAGAGATGAGGTCTGCAGCATCCTCCACGTACTCCTTGGGTATATCTTCGGTTATTAGGTACGTCCCTTCCCTTCCTGATATCGTTATGACCGCCGAGTAGCCTGATATGGCCTTCACCACGGTGACTTCTCCTTCAGAGAAGACGAGCCTGTATGTGGCTGTAATGGGTATGTCGTCCTTGCTCACGAACACGACCTTCAGCTCCTCAGCGAGGGGGACGTCCTCACAGCAGTAGTAGGAGTCCTTTCTGAAGAAGCATTCGCTGTAAGGCTTTCCGCTTCCCACGAAGATTGCGTAGTCCTTGGTGTCGGCGGGCTTCTCAACGCACACCCATCCTGCGTAGGATGTAGTAAACAGTCCGAACAGGAATACCAAGATCCCGAGATATTTCAGGAACCTTCTCACCGGACTTATATTTTTCGACCACCAATTTAAGCGTTTCCTCGGAGTACTTGGGCGGTCTTCCCGGCTTCCTGTTCGTGGGGACGAGCTCGACGCCCACCCTCCTCAGGGCCTCCCTGAGCCTCTCTGACGTCCTTTCGTAGAGGGAACGGGGCAGGTATATCCTCTTGAGGTTAGGGAACTTCGATAAGAGGAGGACAACGAGCTTGGAAGAGAGCCTCCTGCCGACGTACACCTCTTCTGTCTCCACAGGGGCTTCATCGAGTTTCCCCAGATCCTCCCTCGTCCTTATCGTTATCACGCAGATCACCCATCAGCTCCCTGAACCTCCTCGCCCTCTCGGAGATCTACTGGCTCTAGAGGCCTTAACACTCCCTTCTCATACTTTACCCTGACTACTTTTGACAACTGTGTCCCCCTCCTTACATGTGACTGAT
>JALTNN010000037.1 GCA_027000685.1 Microcaldota archaeon | reverse complement strand
TGGCGGGCGTTCCGAGGTACGCCGTCGAGGTGACTTCCTACGACTACAAGACCGCTGAGGCAATCCTGAAGAGTGTGTGCGAGGGGATAGTCGAGACCGTCAAGAAGGCTGGTGGAGAGGCGTCCTGGAAGAAGGTGAAGGTATGAGGTTCCTCCTGAGGAAGTGCAGGGGCTGCGGGAGGTACACGCTCAAGGAAGTGTGTCCCGAGTGCGGTTCACCAACGACCTCCGCCCACCCTCCCCGCTACTCCCCCGAGGATAAGTATGCGAAGTACAGGAGGATGGCAAAGCTGAAGTGGGGGCTTGTGGATGTTCAGGCTGAAGGAAAGGAAGAGGGTTGAGGCGGAAGTACTCGTGACCGGGCTCCCGGGATTCGGAAGGGTAGGCCACGTGGCGGCGAACTACCTCGTGGAGAAGTTCGGGCTCGAGCCCGTTGCAGTCCTCCACTCACACCTCTTCCCCCACCTCGTGGCGGTGGACGAGAAGGGTCTTGTCAGGATGCTCAACAACACCTTTTACTACGTCGAGGCCGAGAGGCCTTTCATACTCGTAACAGGCGATGTCCAGCCCTCCATAGCACCCAACACTACTCCCGAGCCCCAGCACAGGTACGCGGAGTTCATGCTGGGGTACGCGATGGACAGGGGCGTCAAAGAGATATACACGATGGCAGGCATAGACATAGGACCCAACAGGTTCACACAGGGCACGGGGGTCGTCTGTGCTGCAACAGACGAGGAGATACTCGAGAGGCTCGTATCCCTTGGATGCGAAGTTGACAGGGGAGGCTCAATATCTGGGATCGCCGGACTTCTCTTGGGATATGCCAAGGAAGAGGGGCTGAAGGGAGCGTGTATCATGGGGAAGACGTCGGGTCAGATGACGGCACACGGGGATCCCGGGGCGGCGGCGGAGGTCTTGAAGGTCATGTCGAAGCTCCTCGGATTCGAAATAGATGTTAAGGAGCTTGAAGAGGCGAGCAAGGAGATAGAAAAGGTGGTTAGGAGCGTCCTCACCCCACCACCCCAGCCACAACCCCAGAAGGCCGAGAGGCCCGAGAAGCTGGACTACATTATATAGCTCCTCACGAGCCACACGAGGAGGGGCGGGAGGAAGACGAGGCCTATGTAGTAGAGGGGCGTGAGGACGGCCCCTGTCAGCTTGTATTCAAGCGCGAGGTAGAAGGAAACGGACGACACGAGGATGAGGAGGAGGGATACCACCACTGCACTCTTAACGTTTTCCCTCGCCTCGTAGAGGAAGACGAAGAGGGGGACGCAGAGGTTTGCGTGCTGCCCCAATCCGAGGAACCTACCAATCCCCCCAACAACGAGAGCGGAGAGGCCGAATACGATGCCGTTTTTCACGGCACCCTCGAGGTCGTATACGTCGTTCTTCTGCTTCATCTCCCGCGACACGTGGAGGAGGATGACGAGAAGGGCCGTCACGATGAAGTAGGAGAGAAGGGTGCCTACCACCACATCCGCAGGCCTGAGATCCGGATTCAGGAGGACGACGTCCCTGAACCCTTCCACCCACTCGGGGGTTATTACCCTGTCGAGGAGAGCGGCGATGAAGGACCCCGCGAAGAGGAGGAATACCGTCATAACGAGGCTCAGGAGGACGAGCGTCCTGAACACCTCTCAAACACCTCCCCTGCTCCTTCGACGTCAACGAGCTCGCCGCAGACGTAGAGCGAGGCTCTCTGTGGGTTAAGTGCCCTTATGAACGAGTCGTCAGAGCCGGCCCACGCAACGAATATGAGGGTGTTGTACTCCTCCCTGTAGGCGTCGACGAGCTTTCCGGCGTTCACATCACCGTGCTCGTATATGTAGAGGGCTGGGAGGAGCCTTCCCCCGCAGTTCCTGTAGATGTAGTCGGCCGCGACGAACGCCTTCACGTTGAGGGAAGAGTACCTGTTCTCGAGATCCACGGGGATCTCTGCCTCCTCGAGGCGGGGCGGCAGGATCCTCACCATACTCGATATCTCCGATAGGAGGGGGTTGAGGGTTTCCTCCACTATGGCACAGGCCACGTTCCTGTCAGAGACCATTTGGAGGAGGAAGAGTCTCGACATAACGGCGTCGAGGCGGCTCTCGAGCTCCGTCACCTTCCTCTCGAGCTCGAGTGTTTTCAGCTTCAGGGGGGAGGTTATGTCTATGGCGCGAATGGACCCTAAATAAGCTCCTGTCATCACTCCCGCGAGGTAGAGGAAGATGGCAGAGATCAGAAAGAGGAGGACCCTTCTCTCCACAGGGAAAAAGGCCCTCTATCAATTTAAAAGTGGTGGTGTTCCTCTTTATTTTCGCATGGGCCCCATAGAGATGTTCTACCTCACAGGCCTCTTCTTCGTCACGCTCCTCTCCTTCCTCTACTACGGCCTCGCCTTCTGGGGCCTCTTCTACAGGGAAGAGGAGGGGACAGTCCCGGAGGAAGAGTTCTTCCCGAGAGTCACAGTTCAAATCCCCGTTTACAACGACAGGATTGTGGAACGGCTCATAGAGGCCGTTCTCAGGTTTGACTATCCCAATTACGAGGTCGTCATAGCGGACGACAGCACGGATCCCGTCACGAGGGAAATAGTGGACAGGTACGCGTCGCACCCGCTCGTGAAGGTGGTGAGGAGGAACAACAGGAAGGGGTTCAAGGCAGGAGCCCTCAACAACGCCATGAAGTACTCCACAGGCGAGATCATAGTGGTGTTCGACTCGGACTTCGTTCCGCCACCGAACTTCCTCAGGGAGATAGTAAAGCCCTTCAGGGATCCGAAGGTGGCATACGTTCAAGCCCGCTGGAGCTTTGAGAATCTCGACGAGAACATGATAACGGTGTTTGCAGGGACGTCCCTCCTCGTCTATCACCACCTCTTCTATCCCTTCAAGAACAGGTTCGGTGTGGTATACCTCTCCGGCTCTGCCATGGCGATCCGGAGGAAGGCCCTCGAAGAGGTAGGCGGGTGGATAGACGGCACGCTCACGGAAGACGGCGAACTCACAATGAGGTTCGCCTCGTCGGGCTATAGAAGCGTCTACCTCCCCTACCTCCGCACCCCCAACCAGCTCCCCTTCCTCCTCAACGTCTTCATAAAGCAACAGGCCCGCTGGAGCTCCGGGATGATAGAGGCGATCCTCATGAACTGGAGGAGGGTCCTCTCCTCGAAGAAGCTCTCGCCCATCCAGAAAGCCATCGTCTTCGCGATCCCCCTCTTCAACCTCGCCTACGTCGTCGTTACCATCATGGTGCTCGCCGGGCTCCTCCTCTGGATGTTCAGAATCACAGTGTTCACGCCTGAGCTGGCAGTCCTTGCCCTCATACTCTCCTCAGGCTACGTCGTCGCGGGCTATGTGGCCCTCAGCAAGGAGGGTATGAGGAAGGTCTTCCCGAGGTTCCTCCTCTCCGCCTACATCCTCGGCCCCCTCATAGCCCTCACGAACACCATGGCCATAGTGAAGTACTTCGTGAAGGGCGTGCCCTGGTACGTGACCCCGAAGCGGTGGAAGAATGGATGAGCTCCTCTACCCCTTCTTCGTCTTCCAGAGCATCCTCTTCCTCTACTGGCTATTTCTTCTACTAAAACGGGGAAGGGAGAAGGGGGTAAGCTACACACCGAGCGTCACGGTTCTCATACCGGCCTACAACGAGGAGGAGAACATCGGGAGGGCTATAAACTCCGTCCTCTCATCCGGGTATCCTGACGTGGAGGTAATAGTGGTGGATGATGGGAGCACGGACAGGACGGGGGAGATAGCGAGGGAAATGGGCGTGAAGGTGGTGAGGACGGAGCATGTGGGGAAGGCGGAGGCCCTTAACAGGGCGATACCACACGCCCGCGGGGAGATCATCATAATCCTCGACGCCGACACCGTGATAGAGAGAGAGGCCATTGAGAGGATAGTGGAGCCCCTCTCCGACCCCGACACCGTTATATCCGTGGGGAAGATGAAGGCCGAGGGGAGGGGGATACTCGCCGGCTTCCAGAGGATAGAGTACGCCTTTGTCTCCGAGCTCCTCCACGCCCACACGAGGAACAACAAGCCACTTCCCTTCTTCTTCGGGGCGTTCATGGCAGTTAAGAGGGAATTTTTGGAGGAGGTGGGGGGTTTTCCCACGGACACCCCGGGAGAGGACTTCGACCTCTTCATTGAGGCCATGGAAAGGGGGAAGAAGATAGCGGGGACAGACGCAAGGGCCTCTACAAAGGTCCCCGAGACCCTCCCCTCCCTCCTCGAGCAGAGGCTGAGGTGGGGCAAGGCAGGACTCCTCATAACGTGGAAGCACAGGAAGATCGCCCACAGGTACCCCCTCTTCTTATATCCCTACTGGCCCCTCTACGGGATACTCGGCTTCCCCAACCTCCTTGAGATGTTTCTGAGGTACATCGACTGGCACGTGAGGAACGGAACAATCCTTGAGTACCTCGCCAGCTGGTTCACGTTTTACGGGCCGGTGAACTCGCTCCTCAAACTACCACAGTGGGGGTTCCACCCCCTCACAGTTCTCGGCGTCCTTCTAGGCCTGCTCTCGCTCGCCGTCATAGCGTGGGCTTGGTGGAGAAATGGAGAGGCGAAGGACGTCATCTACCTCCTCTTCCTCCCCACCTACGGGACGTTCCTCATGGGTCTCATACTCTTCCTCATCATTCCCTACACACTCTTAACAATCAGGAAGAGGAAGTTCATCAGGTGATGACGCCCACGACGAACTTCCCCCCGAGAAACGAGAGGTACGCGAGGAGGAGGAATACGGGTGCGAGCACCGCTCCGTAGGCGAGCCTTCCCTCCCTTATGAGGGCCCCCATGAAACCGGCGAGGATCGACTCGACGATGACGAAGACCGTTATTATGAGCTCGAGGGAGGAGACGGCCGCCTCCCTTGCGGCGAGCTCCTGGGGGGTGAGTGTTCCGGCCTCCACGAGCCTTTCACCGATCCCGATCATGAAGTTGACTATTCCTATGGACACTCCGAGGAGGAAGGGCCCGAGAACTGCGGCGGAGACGGCGAGGAAGAGGAACTGCATTGTCGTCCGTGTCCTCCTCTCCTTCTTTATCTGATAGAACTTCCTCACATCCTCCGCTATCTCGTCGAGGACGTCTGCTACCCTCCCACCTGTCCTCACGGAGTCCGCTATTATGACGGCGGCCTTCCTCAGGAAGTCTGACTCCACCCTTGCTGCCATCGTCTGGAGAGCTGCCACGAAGGACTTACCACCCTCCATCTCCCTGAGCATTCTCGCGAACTCCCTCGAGAGCTCCCCGTAATCGGAGACCGCTATCTCTCTCACGGCCACCTCAAACGTACCTCCAGACCTCAGAACTGAGGCAATCTGCCTCAGCGCCTCGCTGAGGTTCTCCTCGATCTCGGATATCCTCTTTTTCCCGATGTAGTAGGGGTACATCACGACGACGTCGGCGATTACGAGGGCGATGACGAGGTAGAGGAAGTCCCTTAGGAGGAACGTGACCGCGACCCCTCCGAGGACGATGATTACCCCGAGCGTGAGGAGTATCCTCGGATCTACCCTTATCCCCGAGTACTTCACGACCTTCGAGTACTCCTTCAGCACGTCAACCACCCAGCGGATCGGCCTTCCTCACGAACGTGATGATTATTAGCATGAAGGCCGGAATGGCCACCCAGTATATCGTCATGAGGGCGCTTGGTGGCATGGCAAAGGCCGCGAGGAGGTTCGTTCCGAGAGGGGCATTTCCTATGCCTGTGA
>JALTNN010000036.1 GCA_027000685.1 Microcaldota archaeon | reverse complement strand
TCCCCACGATGGGCCTGAACATCGGGAGGCGTATGAGCTGGAAGATGTCCACGTTGAGCCGGCAGGGAACGAACACCGTTTTGTCCTTCACGGACTGGGGCCTTATCATGGTGAAAGAAGGATCTCTCTCATCGTAGGGAATTATTCTCAGCTCTTCATCGTCAAAAGCCGCTGAGACGAGCCTTATCAGGTCGTAGTAGATGCCGAGGTGCTTTGACCTCTCGAGGAGGTACCACCAGTCGAAGGTGTCGGAGTTGTAGCCGGAGATGACGAACACCCTGTGCTCCGCTATGAGCCTCCCGAACTCCAGGATCATCTCCTGCTCGTTCTGGAAGAAACGCACCCTGACGGAACCCTCCCTGTAAGGGAGCTCTACTTCCCTGCCCACGTTTTCCTCCAACATCCCGTCGTTGAAAGCCGAGGCGTTCACAAGCGAGTAGAACTTTGTCCCGTTCCCCTCGGCGACGGCGAGGGAGATGAGGAAGATAGGATGTTCCCTCGGCTTCGGGGACACCTCCGTCGGATGGGCAACCTCAATATCGAAGGAAGCAACGGGGACGTCCTCGAGGTGGAACTCCTCCTCCAGGGGGACGAGCGTGACGATATCCCCCCTCACAAGTTCCCCCCTGACATCCCTCCTCGTCTCCACGTTCGTGAGCACCACCTTTAGGGGGCGCGCCGGTATCACGCCGTCAATCATGACTCTCATCAGGTACTTAATGTCGTCCTCGAACGTCTCCACGCCCTCCGCGTTGAGGATGCTCCTCAGCCTCCTGATGAGGGTGGGCGACTTCACGTAGATCCTCGCATACCCCTCCCTCGGATCCTTCTCGAACCTTATAACACCCTCGAAGTTTGAGCGACTGATTATCCCCTTCGCTCGCTTGACATCAGCCTCCTTGATCACGAGAAAGGGCTTATGCCTCCTGAAGTAACCGGTTACGAACCTCTTTTCCCTGAGGTCGTAGAAATAGACCTTCAGCTTTACCGTACCGTCCTCGTCCTCCTTGATTTTGTAGTAAATAGGGTAAGCTACGACCTCCATACTGCACAACTATATGGTGGGCAAGGGATAAAAGGGAGTGTTCTTCACAGATCCTTGCCCCATTCAAGTACAGCACGCTTCTCCTCCTCGTTCAGCCTGTACTCGCTGAGCTTCTCCTCTGGTCCTGCATCAAGAACCTTGCTCCTTCTCATCTGGTGTTCCTCGAGGAAGCTCGCTATCTTTTCCGCCGCATAGGCCTTGAGCTCTCCCGTTAGCATCTCCCCACTCCTGTAAGACTCCTCTATTTCGCGGATTTTCCTATCGTCTTCCTCAAAGAAGTAAAGGAGGTAGAGGAATGAGACATCGATTTCGGGCTTCCCTCCGTACTTCCTGTGCTCCTCCACCGTTGGGGCACCACCCGAGAACGCGTACTTCATGATCTTCCTCCTCACGGTCTCCTTATCATCTGTCAGCCATATCACCTTCTGCTCAACACCGCCACTCGTGCTCATCTTCCCGAAGGGACTTTCCAGGCTGGGCATGAACTTCGAGAGGAGGCCGGCTGTCTTCACGAGCCCCACCTTTTCTGCCACATCCCTTGCCACCCTGATGTAAGGATCTTGGTCAACTGCCACGGGCACGAGGACCCTGTGGGGACCCAGGAGGAGCTGGGGCAGGAAGAGGTGCACCATCTGGACGGCGGGGTAGAACACCCAGCCCACGTTTGACTCGTTGGTCAGGCCAAAGACCGCCTTCATGGTGGAGAACGTCACCCTCTTTGCGACAATGACGGCTGGCTTGTAGAGGTAGGTGTCCTCAAAGTCTATGACGATCCTCGTCCTCTCTGGGTCAAAGCCCACGGCGAGGATGTCCACAAGGTTCTCCCGGGCGAACCGCTCCACCTCCGAGACCTTCCTCTCCTTCCTGACGAGGTATTTTTCGTCGTCCGAGATGGGAATGAGCACAAAGGCACCCATTTTTTCCTGAAACCATCTCGCTGCATAGAAGGGGAGGATATGGCCGAGGTGCATGGGCCCGGAGGGCCCCCTTCCCGTGACTACGGAAATCTTCTTCTCCTCCTTCCAGTCCTCCACAAACTTGTCGAAGTCCCTGTGGGCGTAGAAGTACCCGCGTTTCAGGGGGAGGAGAACTGGCTTTGGGAGCTCTTCAATAATTCCCTCAGGTATGGGGTCGGCCCCGAACTGGAGGAGCAACTTCTCGTAATCTACCTCCCCCTCCACTTCCCACGGCGTCACCCTGAACTCCGCCACAAGTTTGAATGAAGGCAAGTGGTATTAAAGACAACGGACGGTACCCCGTCATACACAGGAGTAAAATTCGATGGTAACAAACATTCGCCAGCCTTCAACAATATTTTTAATGGCCAATACTCCACTAATAACGTGTTCGAAGGTAGAACCCGGAGAACTCTGTTTCTGAAGCGGTACAGGGAGAACCCGGTTATCTCTCCGGGTGACAGCCCGTGGGAAGAAATCGCAACGTTTAATCCCGGTGTCATAAAGCTTGGAAACAAGGTCTATATCGCTTACAGGGCCGTCTCACACAACCACATCTCCACCATAGGCCTCGCCGTCTCCTCCGACGGCTTCACCATAGACGAGAAGTACGACGAGCCGATCTACGTTCCCAGGGCTTCCTTCGAGATTTATCCCCTTTATAGGAACAGCATAGACCCCTACAAGCCTTATTCTCTTGCAAAGATAGAGTGGAAGTATGTGTCAGGACCTTCCTACTTTGGGACAGAGGATCCGAGGCTCGTGAGGATAGGAAACAGGATATACATGACCTACGTGGCCTTCAACGGCCAGTGGATAATGAGGGGCGTTATCAGCTGGATAAAGGTGAAGGACTTCAAGGAGGGTAACTGGGACGAGTGGTCTCCCCCCGTGCCCATAACGAACCCCGTCTTCCCCGTAAAGAACGTGGTAATCTTCAGCCGCCCCGTTGACGGGAAGTACACCTTTTACCACAGGATCTACCCGAACATCTGGATGGACAAGGTCAAACACCCTTACGACGACTTCGCGAAGAGGGGCAGGATCCTCTGGGGGAGGCCCGTGATAAAACCGAGGAGGTGCATGTGGGACAGCAGGAAAGTGGGAGCGGGGGCCACGCCGCTACCCTTCCTCGGACACTGGCTCTTCGTATACAACGGCGTATCCCTCACAGACCCGTATTACAGGTATGCGTTTGGCGTTATGCTCATACACAGGGATAAACACGACAGGGTCCTCTACAGAACGGACGAACCGTCTATTTTCCCGTTTGCATGGTACGAGACGGAGGAGAAGACCGTGTGTTACTCTTCCGGGGCAGTAATTCATAAAGGGAACCTGCTGGTATATTACGGAGCCAGTGATAAGTATGTGGCCGTCGCCTATGCTCCCGTGGACTATGTGAAGGAGAGGATAAAGGAGGGGATGGAAGATGTCGAAGAAACTGGCGCGCTACCCGTGGAACCCCGTGCTAAGGCCGGAGCCCGGCTTAGACTGGCAGGCAGGAGGCGTATTCAATCCAGGTATTGTGCGATACGGCGGAGAATACGTAATGCTGTACAGGGCACTTTCGGTGCCTCTTGAAGCCGGCCCGAACGGAAAGATACCGGTGTCGTCGCTGGGCCTGGCCAACAGTAGTGACGGGAAGAGGTTTCACACCGTCCGGTTCTTCTTCGGGCCTGAGTACCACTGGGAGGCCTACGCCGTGGAGGACCCGAGGGTGGTACAGATAGGGAGGAGGTTCTACATCTTCTACACAGCGGTGTCGGACTGGCCACCGCGTCCTGAGGTGGTTAAGACGGCCCTTGCCGTGACTACAGATTTCGAGGACTATGAGAAGTGGGGTGTGGTGATTCCCTTCAACAGCAAGGCGGCCACGCTCTTTCCAAAGAGGATAGGGGGACAGTACGTCCTCCTCTTCACCATAGACCCGGACAGGCCGCCTTCGAAGGTCGTCGTGGCATATCTTGACAAGATAGAGGACCTGAAGGATCCCACGTTCTGGGAGGAGTGGAGGAAGGAATACGAGAAGGGAAGCTACAGGCTCATGGAGGCAATTCCTCCGAGGAACTATGTGGAGGTGGGGGCACCGCCCATCGAGACCGAGCACGGCTGGCTCTTCATCTACCCCGACATCGACCCCTCGAACAGGTTCTCGATCTCTGCCATGCTCCTCGATCCTGACGATCCACTAAAGATCCTCGCAAAGACGAAACAGCCCCTCCTCGAGCCAGAGGCGTGGTACGAGGTCACGGGGAACGTACCCCGCGTGGCCTTCCCGAGCGGAGCCCTCATTATAGACGACGTCCTCCACGTCTATTACGGTGCCGCCGACACGTACATAGCCCTCGCTACCATGGACATGGACGACCTCTGGGAGGCCATGGGGGTGAGCCCGTGATAACCCTCAGACGGTACGAGGAGAACCCTATCATTTCCCCCACCGAGAACAACTGGGAAAACCTCTCTACATTCAATCCCGCCGCCCTCTACCTTAAGGGGAAGGTCTACATATTTTACAGGGCCCTCTCGAACGACCTCGTTTCATCTATAGGCCTTGCCGTCTCCTCTGACGGCTTCACGGTGGAGGAGAGGTTTGAAGAGCCCATCTACAGGCCCCGTTTCGACTTTGAAAGACGGCTTATGGGCAGGATGACGTATGTGGGAGTGGAGGATCCCAGGGTCACAGTCATCGATAACGAGATCTACATGACCTACACAGCGGTCTCCGATGCCTTGCCCTACGTGAGGGTGGCCCTCACGCGGATTAGAATCAAGGACTTCCTGAAAGAAAGGTGGGATAAGTGGGAAAGACCCTTCCTCATATCGGAGCCTGCTATATGGGACAAGGACGCGGCATTTGTTCGGGTCTGGGACGGACTGTATCTCTTCTACCACAGGATAGACCCTGACATATGGGTGTCCTTCTACAGGACGAAGTACCCCGAGCGGGAGGGCTGGAAGCTCGGTATACCCATCTACAGGAGTGGGAGAACCGCCTGGGAGTCCGTGAAGGTGGGGCTTGGGGCACCACCCATCCCCACAGAGGAGGGCTGGCTCGTGATATACCACGGCGTGGGAGAGGGGATGGTGTACAGAGGAGGTGCGATGCTCCTGGACCTCGAGCACCCCTGGGTTGTCCACAGGGTCCTCGACCATCCCATCATCGAACCGGAGGCACCCTACGAGAAAGACGGCCTCTCGAAGAACGTCGTGTTCCCCACGGGTGCCGTCCTCCTCGGGGACGACCTCTTCGTCTATTACGGTGCCGCTGACACCTGTGTGGGGGTGGCCACAGTAGACGTGAACGACCTCCTCGCCGAGCTCGTGGGCAAGAGATAAGAACACGTTTACACATCGTCTTTCTCGTGGAGAAGTTCAGGCTACGGGGCGTGGCCCGCAACCTTCGACACGCAGTGGAGAGACTTGAGAACATTACGTCCAAGTACTTCGAACGTTTCTACGAACCCTTTCTCCTTGCGAGACAGATGGGCGTGATAGAGAGCAGGGACGGAGAGGCCTTCAGCTCCAAGGACTTCTCCGAACTCACCTCTGGCGAGGAGAAGTTGTTACGAAAGGTTCTCAAGACCAGGGAGACCGAGAAGAAGATGGCCCTCCTTAGTTTGCTCAAATGGAAGACAAGGAATAAAATAAAGCTCAGGGAGTTCCTCGTGCTTCGTTCGCTCAGGAACTTCTTTGATGTCCCGGTGGAGTTGAGGGAGCTCAGGCCCCAAACCACTGCGGCATACGACAGGGAGAAGTTG
>JALTNN010000035.1 GCA_027000685.1 Microcaldota archaeon | reverse complement strand
GCTCAAGGCCGTTCTGCAACCCCACGGTGAAAGTGCCTTCACCGTCGCAGCTTTTGGAATAGGGACGAATCCCAGTGCCAGGGTTACCGGAAACACGCTGGAGGACGAGAAGGCCCTTGGCTCCGTGTTCATCGCCTTCGGGAGGAACGTTGATATCGGGGGTCAAAACGACGCCCCTATCCACGAGGAGGTCATCGTTTTGGAGCCCACAATAGAGGTTGACGCAAAGCCAATAATGGTGAACGGCAAGCTTCTTGTGTGAAGCAGCTCAGAAGTTACCCCTTGTCATCACCGTCAGCCTGGGACGGCTTCATCATCGCCGTTGTTATGTGAACGCAAGTGTTAATAAACGGGCCTCCGTTTCTCTTACGGTGGTACTATGGGGGTGGAGGGTTCGAGAGAGAGGGCCCTTCTGAGACAGGTAATGGACCGCCTGAGGCTCATAAGACCTTCCTTCTCCACACGTGTCCTTCGTCCGCTCTCTCTGGACGTAGCGTTCCACAGGCATCTCGAAGTCCAGCCAGCTGTGGACGAGTTTAGAAGACATCTACACGCTCACTTTAAGGGGGAGGAGCCCGCACCGGGTGGCCCTTACAGGTTCCCGGTCGTTCTTGTGAACAGGAGCCTGAAGGAGGGGCCTCCCACACACGTGTTCGTAGGACTGAGCTCCATGGAGCTCGAGGGCCATGAAGTGAGTTTCGGAACCCTGCACAGGATAGAAGAGCTCGACAGTCCGTTTCACGGACACGAGGGCTACGGCCTCCTCATCCACATCCCCATGGATACCCACGACCCCACACTCCACGGCAGGTTTGTAAAGAAGCTCTCCGAGAAGCTCTTGGAAACGAGGATACCACCTGCCTTCGTTATGGTGGGCGCCCATGTGCGGGACGTTCCCTACGTGTCGGTTCTCGTAACGTATGAAGACTTGGACAGGCTGAAAGAGATGGCGAGAACTGTAATCCGTATTGCCGGGGAGCTCTACAGGCGGTTAGCCCGCGAGCGGAGGAGCGAACTTGTGTGATCAGCACTCAAGATCCTCATCATCGTTGCCTCAGCCCTGCGCGGGGTCATCACGTGCCAAGGTTATTTAATTCCAGAAGGTATTAATAGGTGCGTGGAAAGGCGGTGGAAGAGGCGTGTAAGGGAGTACGCAGAGAGGGTGGGAGAGGTCTTTAGAAAGTTCAGGAGGGGGCGTTCCGGTCCATACAGACTTCTACGGGACGTCAGCAAGCAGATATGGAATATGGTGGGGGACGAGGAACTCGCTCTCGCCCTTTTCTCCACTACCACGAGGTTTGCCAATACGTTCTACGACAGTGCTGTAACGAGATTCGGTCTCGGGCCCGAGGAAGCTGGCAGGGAGACGGCCGAGGTCATAAGGTCTGCCCTGAACCTGATGGAACGGGTGGGTCCCCTATCCGAGGAGCACCGCAGGTGGCTCCTTACCACGCTGAACTCCGTAAGGATACCGAGGTCCCCGCCCGTCGCCGCCTGGTACTTCCAGCACCTCCTCGGGTCCCTCACAGACCAGAGACTTGCCGACAAGCCGCTGTTGAGGGATGCCATCCTCAAGTCAGTGAGGAGAAATAACCTGAGCGCGTTCCACAAGCTCGTCCTCCTCGTCCAGAACAGCTCGGAGAAGGACCTCCAGACACTTGAGAGACACGCGGAGGAAGTTTTAAGGAAGCATGGGAGGAAAAGGTTCCCGAAGGACAGGGTCGGGGAGCTCGTTGACGAGCTCGTACACTACCACGCCATCCACAGGCTGGCCAGTGCCGTGGCACCTCCAGAGGCGGAGGAGGGGGAGGGCTGGCACCTCAGGTACGTAAAAGAGCTGTGGGACTCGAAGGGTGGTGACCACAGGCTCGAAAAACTAAAGAGAATCCCGCTCATAGTTCTCGCGGCGGCCCTCGCCCTCGAAGGTAAAGAAGTGAAGGGAAGGCGGATCGATCCACGCTACCTGTATCTTGCGAGGGCCGTTGCCTCGAACAGCGTCTCAAGGTTCGCCTACTCCTTAATGAAGGATGCACCACCTTGGGTAAAGATGATAAACCACCACGTGGTGACCTTCACCGACGACCGTCCCGTGAAGATCATAGTGTCGCGGTACAGCCTTGACACACACGCAGAAGCCCTCGAGAGGTTCCCCACTTGTCATACCCCGCTCTACGGGGAGTATGCGGACTTCCTCCTCTTCACACCTGAGAAGAACGGGATCTCGCCCGTTGTAGTGTCCGCTCTCGACGAACGTGGAAGGGTAATCGGTAGAGTGACGGCACTGTTCGACTCCAACTTCGGAAATGTTTTCATCACCTCGGTCCCCTTTGGGAAGCTGTCCGTCAAGCACTACGTGGAGGCCCTCACGACCGCCGCCAAGGACGTGAACGAGAGGCTCGGGAGGAAGATCTTCAAGAGGGTAGTCGTGGGTGACTTCGGGGGTAGCAGGTTTGTCCTCAATCTCCCGGACTTCCACGACACATTCGTGGAGCGGGCGAAGGGGAAGGCCTACGTGAGGGGGAGGATCGTGCGAAAGTTTTAAAACACCCTCCAGGCGGTGAACTTATTCATGGCGTTCCCCGAGGCGGAGGCAAGGCTCTTCAGGGACGTCTGGATCTGCATGAAGTGCGGTGCGAGGAACAGGGGCTACGGCGGAAGACCGCCAGAGAAGTGCAGGAGGTGTAAGTCGAAGAGGCTCAGGAGGAAGAAGGTTGAAAAGGCCTGAGTTTTAAATACAACATAACACTCATTTCATTCGTGAAGAGGGGGAAGGTAAAGAGAGGGGATGTGGGTCTTTTCAGGAAGCTCAGAGCTGTTATAGAGCTGGGTAGGCCCGTGAACGCCGTTATGGTGTTCCTAGCGGCCGTAATCGGTGGTCTCCTCTCTGGACTCGACCCCGTCTCTGTCACGATCCCCGCCCTCTCGGCGGCCCTCATCTCCATGGGTGCACAGGCGGTGAACGACTACTTTGACGTGGAAGTGGACAGGAGAAAGCCCCACAGGAAGCCCCTCGTAGCCGGCGACCTCACCCTGAAGGAAGCGAGGCTCGTTTGGTTCGGATACTACCTTATCGGTCTGGTCCTCGCGGTGCTCTCCTCTCCCTTCCACCTTCTCGTAGCACTTGTTGCCGTCATCGGCACGTACATTTACTCTTGGAAGGTGCAGAAGAGGAAGTACATCGGGAATGTCGTGGTGTCCCTCCTCGTGGCTCTCAGCCTCGTCTACGGCGGACTCGGAGGGGAATGGGGTAGAACGCTCGTCCCTGCCCTCATCGCCTTCCTCGTAAACTGGGGGAGGGAGGTCCTCAAGGACGTGGACGACGCGGGCATAGACTACCCTTACAAGGTCTCCCTCTTCCACGTGCTTGGCAGGGAATGGGCCACCTTCTTCGGTAGCTATCTCGTCTTTCTCGGCGTGGTATTCACACCTTTTCCCTACCTCATGGGAGTGGTGGGCTCGGGCTATGTTCCGTCTGTCTTGCTTGCCGATCTCTCCGCCCTATACGCTGTGGCCGAGGCCCTGAGGGGAAACGAAGGTAGGGCAGAGAAGATCCTGAAGGTCTCCATGATACTCGCCCTCCTCTCGTTTCTGCTGGGGGCGGTGGTGAGATGAGAGAGGGGATGAGGGAGCTCCTGGAGAGGGAGGGCTTCACGGTGGTTGACTACACGGACGTGAAGAGCTCCGTGGACTACATTGCAAAGAGGGGGAAGGAAATACTCGTGGTAAGGGTTCTCGGCAACCTCGACGCGCTGAGACCGGAGCACGCCGAGGACCTGATAAAGCTCGCAAAGCTCCTTGGAGGCAAGGCCTTTGTTGTGGCAGAGAGGAGTAGGTGGGGCCCCCTGAAGGAAGGGGTCATATACTACCGCTACGGCGTGCCGGCCCTCGGTCCCGAGACGTTCAGGGAATACCTGAGGGGCAGGCTCCCCACAAGCATCTACGTGAAGGGGAGGGAGATCGTGGAGCTGGATAGGGAGCTGCTGAGGAAGAGGAGGAAGGAACTGGGCCTCTCACTTCAAGGCCTCGCAGAGCTCGTCGGGACAACAAAAGAGACGATATACAGGTACGAACACGGGCACTACGCCACGAGAGAAGCGGCAGACAAGCTGGAGAAGGTTCTCGGCGTAAAGCTCGTGAAGAGGATAACGCCGGTGACGGGTAGGTTGAGGGGGAGCTCCACTTCCCGTTCGACGTCCTCAGGAACCTCGGCGGTAAGGTAGAGGAGTTCAGCAGGCTGCCCTGGGAAGCCATGGGCAGGGGGAGGCTGACGATAACGTTCCTGCGTGGGAGAAGCAAGTCCTTTGTGAGGAGGAGGGTGAGGGACCTTGAGAGGGGCAAGGGAAGGATATACTCTTACTACCTCTTCATTGGGAGCAGGGTGAAGGGCGTCCCATGTATAGACGAGGAAGAAATTCTGGAGGCGAAAAGCTTCAGGGAGATCGAGAAGATAGCGAGGGAGAGGGATGAGGAGTCGGGAGGAACTGGTTGAACACCTTAAAAGGGTGGGAATAAGGGACGAGAAGGTTCTCCGGGCGTTTCTAAGAGTTCCAAGGGAGGAGTTCGTGCCGGAGCACCTAAAGAAGTACGCGTACGCAGACGATGCACTTCCAATAGGATTCGGTCAGACCATATCCCAGCCCTACACCATTGCGTGTATGCTGGAAATGCTGAGACTCGAGGAGGGCCTGAAGGTGCTCGAGGTCGGAACGGGTAGCGGTTACACCGCTGCCCTGACATATGAGATAACGAGGAGTCCTGTTTACACGGTGGAAAGACTACCAGAACTTGCAGAAAGGGCGAGGAAGACGTTGCAACGCCTCGGTTACACAGAAATTCACGTCTTTATAGGCGACGGAAGTGTAGGGCTCCCGGAACATGCTCCATATGACAGGATAATATTTCATGCGGCCCTCCCTTCTGTGCCCCCGCCCGTTGTCGAACAGCTCACGGAAGGGGGTATTTTGGTGGCCCCAATAGGCTCCCTCCACTACCAGGACCTCGTGGCATACAAAAAGAGGGGTGGGGCCGTCGTCGAAGTAGAGCGGAGGGAAGGATTTGTCTTTGTTCCGGTGGTGGGCGAGTATGGTTTCCGTCATTATTGAGAAGACTCTTCTGATCTCCCTACTCGAGTCCGCACGCAGGAAGTACCCCGCGGAGTTCTTCTGCCTGTTGGGGGGAAGGGAGAAGAGGAAAGTTATATACATAACCGAAGTTATATACGTCCCCTGGAAGGAGGGGGAGACGCACGCCACCGTGGACATCAACGTCATCCCGAAGGACGTCCTCGGCTCATTCCACTCTCACCCTGGCCCGCCCGAACCTTCTCCGGAGGACCTCAGGTCGTTTCCCTGGTTTGGAAAGGTTCACGTGATTGCGGGGTACCCCTTCACCCCCGAGAACGTGAGGGTTTATGACACGGACGGTAACGAGCTGGAGTTCTTCGTTGTTTGAGGGTCAGCGAGCCAGTTTCTAATCACCGCTCATACGATGTCGGCGTCATCATCCCCGTAACAAACGGGGGCGAAGTCCTTATCTTCTAATCGTGCACAGGGCTGCCACCAGCCTTCCCACGTCACCGAGTTCCCGCGGCTCAACGTACCTTATCTCCCCTATTTCGTCGAACTTGGAGACGTCGGGCTCGGTCCCCGTGACGACGATCATCGTGTTCTCGTCCACCTCATTCGGATCGAGGGGCTTCTCCGCTCTCTTTGAGAGTATTATCACCTTAGTTGGCTTCAACAGGTCCACAGCATCCCGCAGGTCGGGAACAACGAGGACCTTGACACCCTCCCTGAATGCACGGACGCTTATTTCAGGAACTCCCGTCTGTGCCGCCGCCCCCTGCACCCTTGAAATCACAAACACGTCCACTCCGTAGGCAGCGGCTACCTTGTACATCTCCGTCAGCTTTGCCACAGAGTGGACATCGTGGTAAACGACTATCATGTTACACTCTCCGCCCGTAACGCTTAAACCTCTCCCACCTTCTTCAAAATTCTGTCTGCGATCGCACGCGCGAGGGTGGGCGGAACGGCTTCACCTGCCATGTTGTACTGGTCCGTGAGGGGACCGAGGAACACGTGGTTGTCGGGGAATCCCATAAGTCTCGCGTGTTCCCTCGGCGTGAGAAGACGCCCCTCGAGGGGGTGTATGAACCGGGAAGAGCCCATCACGGTTGGTGCAAGTTTATAGGGATGGAGCTTTATGTAGTTCCTTATCACACCGCTGGCCCCGCGGAAGTAAGTTAATGAACTTCCCCACCTCATTTTCCAGGCCTTTTCTTCGAGCTTCCTCGAAAGCGAGGCCGGTCTATGGTTCGGTATGTTATCATCAAGTTCTATTAGATCTCCAATTGCTTCAATGACCACAGGCGGGCGTTTTTTCTTTATCTTCAATCTTAAATTAGATATGAAGACCCTCCTCCTGTGTGAGGGGGTCCCGGCCCGCTCGGCCTCGAGGATGTTAAACTTAACTTCGTATCCCACCCTTCCGAACTCGTACCTCAGCGCTTCCCTCAGGTCGCCGTCGATCAGACCTACAACGTTCTCCATGACGAATACCTCTGGCTGTAAGTCTCCCACGAACCTCACAAAATGGAGCACGAGTCTCCCCCGGGGATCTTCGTACAGTCTCATCAGCGGTTCCTTCATCCTGCGCGCGTTTGCAGAGGTGAAGGCCTCACAGGGAGGTCCGCCGATGATAATATCCGGTCTCCCGATCGCCTTTTCTACCTCAACGGCGTGTAGGTTTCTTATGTCAGTATTCCACAGGTGCACGTTAGGAAAGTTGAGCCTGTATGTCTCTGCCTCCCACCGCCCGAGCTCCACGGCCCCCACTACTTCGAAACCTGCCTCTACGAAACCCCTCGAGAAGCCACCGCCACCGGCAAAGAGGTCAAGTACCTTCATGGGAAAAATTAGGTGGAGAGAAGGTTAAAGAACGGACTCAAGCATCCTCTTGAAGGACTTTGAGAACTCTGGGTGTTCTATGAGGACGCCCTTGTTCTCCTTTGGAATTCCTACGAAGGCCCTCTTTGAGTCCACGAGGATCACGGGCGGAAGCTCGTTGTCCGTCTCTATCACGTCGACATCTCCCGGGATTACCACGGTTCCGGCTACGCCCTTAGGGATGATAAGACGCACCCTAACGCCTCTGTTCGTCGCCTCCTCGAGGTAAGGGGCTATGACGCTGTAATACTCCAATAGAAAGTCCGTGGGAAGGGCCACAACGATCTCGTTGATGCTCGACCTGATGAGGGACTGAAGCCTCGAGCGGAGGATGTTGTCCGTGTTGAGGAGCCAGAAGCCCGTTCCTTCCTTCTCCCTCTTCTTCGCTATGTCCACCCGCTGGAGCTCTTCTCCCACCTTCCTTATCTTGGACACCTCTTTATCGAACTCCTCCTTCTTGAGCCTTATATAGTTGTCTATGGCCTCCTTGGGAGGAACGGCCCTGTACTTCACAGGCCGTCCCGGCTGGACGAGCACGAAGCCCTTCTTGACAAGGTTATTCACGATGTCGTAGACCCTCGGTCTGGGAAGTCCCGCCCGGTTGCTCAGCTCCCCCGCCGTGAGGTCCCCGAACAACAGCAACGAGGAATACGTTCGGGCCTCGTACTGGTTGAGACCTATGCTTCTGAGGAGCGAGACGAGCTCGTCCATGTAGTTCATATCCCTCACCGAGTAAAGTAAGACTGCCTGTTATTTAATAGTTATGCCGGGATAGATACTAAATGGGTGAACCGAATGGTGGTTACAAAAGGTGGTGATAGGATGTCCTACAGGCTCTTCGCGCTTCCCCTAATACTCGTCGCCCTCGTTGGACTAGTCAGCGGTGCCGTCTTTCTTTCCGGAACGGGGGCCAAGTGTACGTTTATGAAGCCAGGAGAAACCAAGGTGTTCGTGCTGACGATAGAACAGCCCGAGACGGGTACGTACATCGTTACGGCAACGAGCGATGGACTAACGGTGACCCCACAGGAGCTGACGTTGTACCTCGAGGCCAACGAGAGTGCCACGCGGTGGATAAGGGTAAGTGCACCCGTCAATGTGTATGACGAGTACTACACGCTCGACATCTCGATATACGACGCGGAGACCGGTGACTTCGTCGAGTCCGAGCAGTATTGTTTCCACGTTTACAAGGGCGTGCTCGCGAGTGCAGCACCCGATGTGGTGTTCGGATACAAGGGCGTCGAGCTCAGGGAGGGGAAGGTGCTCGTCACCCTCTACGTGACGAACCTCGGCAGGACAACGGCGACCGCCACGCTCGACGCAGACTACGGTAACGTGACGTTCGAGAGGAACCCCGTCGTGGTGAAGGGGTACAGGACCGTGGAAGTGAAGGCCGAGATACCGGCGGACGAGTACCTCCCGGAGTTCGTGACGTTCTACGCCTACGTGGGAGACAGTGAGAAGAAGGTTACCGTGAGGATGCCTGTCACAGAGTCGTCCCAGCCGAGGATAAAGCTGGAGATCCCTGCGAGGATGACGATCGACAGTCCGCTGGAGACGTTCGCAGCAAGGATCACGAACGAGGGCGAGACGCCCGTCACAGTGGCGCTCAGTGGAAAGGCCCTCCCGTTCGGCGTCGGTCTCTACTCCGACAAGGTGGAGCTGGAGCCTGGGGAGGCTGCCATAGTAACTGTTTACCTCACGGTTGACAAGGTGATCAGGACGGGGACGTTCCTCTCCAAGGTGTGTGTGGAGGACAGGTACGGTGCAGAGCTGGTCTGCAAGCACATAGTACTCGAGCTCACCTCTGAGAAGAAGGTGGAGGCACAGGAAACGGCTACGCCGACCTCCTACACCGTGACGATAACTGTGGAGAACGGTGCGGAGGAGTACTCCGACGTGTCCGTGGAGGTCGAGACGCCCAAGGGCTGGAGCTACGAGGCATCGCCGACCACGGTGGATCTCGAGCCCTACGAGGTGGAGAGCATCACGGTGACGTTCACGCCGGCCGAGGACGCCGTTGACGGGACGGCGATCGTCAGGCTCGTGACGCCCGATGGAACGGTGATAGCCCAGAAGACCGTTGCACTCAGCAAGAGTGCACTCACAGGCTATGCCACGGTGGGTGCAAGCTCTCCGCTGGCCCTCATAATAGCAGCGATAGTGATAGCGCTGATAGTGGCACTGGTGATAAAGAAGGGTAAGAGGGCTGTCGAGGAAGAGGAGGAGTTCGAGGAGCTCACGAGGAAGGAGTGAAGCCGCTTCTTTCCTTTATCTTATTCTTCTTCTTACAGGTTTATCCTCTCAACCTTGTAATACACGACGTCGTTTTCGGAGTCCACGAAGGCGAGAAGGAGCTTCGTCCTGATCCCTGTAGCCACCCTCACCATCCTCGAGATGTCGTTCGGTTCGAGGACGTCCTCCTCCGTCACCACCTGCACGACGTACTCTGTGTGGGCCTCCCCCGGTTTCTTCCCCCTTGGGTAGACCCTGAAGTGGGTACCGAATTTGAACCCCGTCTTTATCACGTATCCCCTGTCCCTTATGTCCCTGTACACGGTGTACTTCACGAGGAAGTTCCTGTCCACTTCCTCCGCCCTTCTCCGGAACTCCTCCGGGTCAATCTCCTCACCAGTAAGTTTTATTTTCAGTTTTCCCCTCTCCAGGAGGTAACATGCCTCATAGAGGGAGAGCACAAGGCCCTCCTTCTTGACCTCGCCGAAACCCTTCTTTGCGAGCTCGTCGTAATCTCGGGCCACCACCACCCTGTTACCGAGGAGTTCTCCCTCAACCGGCATACTCGTACACACCCCCACTCCTCTCTATCACAAGCCCCTCCTCACGTGCGAGCTCCAATATCCCCTTGATGAGCTTTTTGTCCTTCTTGAGGAGGACGGCGACGTCGTCCGCGGACATGGGTTTCTCCCTGAGGACCTCCAATACCCTCGGGAGCACGCTCTCGTAGAGGGACTTCCTCACAGCGTAGTACTTTCCGTCGAACCCCTTGATGCCGAGTATCTCTCCAGACTGGAACTCCTCAGCATGTCTCCTCGAGAAGACCGCCGCCTCCTGCTCCGTGTCGAACACCCAGAAGCCACCCTTCTCCGGGACTTCCGGTCTCTTGATGACGCGGGGTCTCCTCTCACCGCCTTTCTTCCTGACGAGGTAATCGACCTGCTTCTTGACGAGTTCTTGCACCTTCTCCTCCGCACCAAAGACGTACAGGCCCTCGTCTATCCTTATGAGCATTATTTTCTTTCCCTGGAGGTCCTTCGGGAGCTCCACGAACTCCTTCCCGTCCTTCACGAGCTTCTTCATCCAATGATAGTAGTGGTGGTTTCCGTTTAAAGGCGGGGCTGTTCCAATATCCTTCACGTGGAGATCCCCGACATCATGTTAAGGCATCCAAGGGCGAGGAAGTTCCAAGATCTCCTCATAGAGGACGTGAGGTATGCAGTGGCGGAGGGAAAGCACCTTGTAGCCCATGCACCCACCGGAATAGGGAAGACAGACGCCGTGCTTGCCGCGGCCGTCCCCTTTGCCATGAAGAACGGGAAGTGCGTCCTCTACCTGTCCCCGAAGATCTCCCAGCATGAGATGGTCCTCAAGGTGCTCCGCGGGATGGAAAAGAAGTTTGATGTGAGCATTCGGACCGTGGAGGTGATAGGGAAGCGGTACATGTGTATACACCCCCTCGCGTCGAGGGTGAGTGGCGAAGACTTCTACGAGGTATGTAGGAAACTCAAGGAAAGGGAGGAGTGCCCGTTCTACAGGAGGTTCCTCCTTGATCCTCCCTCGTCTCCCGAACCGGGCGTCCTGGACCACGAGTTCTTCGTGGAGTGGGGGAGGAGAGAGGGATACTGCCCCCACGAGCTCGCGTTCTCCTCCCTGAAGGATGCAACGGTGGTAATAGGCGACTACTACCACCTTTTCTCTCCTAGAGTGGGAAAGATCTTCAGGAAGAAGCTGGGGAGAAGCCTTGAAGATGTCATCCTCGTTGTAGATGAGGCACACAACCTGCCGGAGAGGATCAGGAAGGTCCTCACGGTCACCCTGAGGAGCACCTTCATAGAGAGGGCTGCAAGGGAGGTAGCAGGCCTTGACCCGGACGTCCGGAAACTCCTGCTCCAAGCGCGGGAGCGGCTGGAGGAATGGGGTAAGGGTTTGAAAGAGGGGGAAGAGAAAGAGGTGAGCGTGGACCTAGTGAAGAACGTCTTTCAGGTGGACCTCGAGTCCCTGGGCGAGGAGCTCGTGGATCTAGGCAAGGAGTTCCTCGAGGTGAGTAACAGGACGAAGTCTGCTCTCCTCCGGGTGGGAAGGTTCCTCCTCACATGGGAGGAAGGAGAAGAGGGGTACCTCCGCTATGCGAGGAAGAGGGGGGACGTTGTGTCAATCATCAAGAAGAACCTTGACCCCTCCTTCCTCTCGGGGGAGATTTTCGAAGAGCTCTACGCGTCTGTGTTGACGAGCGGGACCCTCACACCTCCCGAGATGTATAGGGACCTCCTCGGGATCCCCTTCGAGAGGACGGTGCTCAGGGAATACCCCTCTCCCTTCCCCCGTGAGAACAGGCTCGTGCTCGTCTATCCAGCCGTCACCACGAGGTTCAGGAAAAGGGTACACCAAGAGTTCCTTAAGATGGGGAGGAAGATCTCCGAAATCGTGAACTCCGTCCCGGGGAACGTGGCAGTGTTTTTCCCTTCCTACGAGCTGATGTATGCCATAAAACCTTACATCAACACCGATAAGCCCATTTTCGTCCAGAGGGAGGGCATGAAGCCCGAAGAGATGGCCGATCTCCTCGAGAACTTCAGAGCACAGAGGGACAGGGGTGCCGTCCTCCTCGCCGTTGCCGGAGGCTCGCTGGCAGAGGGGGTAGACTACCCCGGGAGGGACCTCCTGGGGGCGGTTGTCGTAGGCGTACCGCTCGCTGAAATGAACCTGGAGGTGAGGAAGCTCATAGAGCACTACGAGGAAAAGTACGGGAGGGGCTGGCTCTACGGCTACATCTACCCAGCCGTAACGAGGACTCTCCAAGCCATGGGTAGAGTGATAAGAAGCGAGACCGACAAGGGCGTTATCGTTCTCATGGACGAGAGGTACACATGGAGGAACTACAGGAAGACTTTTCCGAGGGATATAGAGCTCATAGTCACCCTGGAACCGGAGAAGTACGTTGCGAAGTTCTTTCAAGGTGAGGAGAGTAGCCAGGCGAACGTCGCCCCTCCATAGGCGGCAAGGAGGTACTTCAGGAACTTCCCTATGGCCGTGGCGAGGAGGAACTTGAGGTAGTCGTAGCGTGCAATCCCGGCGAGGAAGCCCGCTATCTCGTCGGGGGTGAAGGGAAAGGCGGCCACGGCCACCACGGCGAGGAAGCCCCACCGCTGGAAGAGGTTCTCCCACACCCTGAGCTTGTCTCCGTACTTCTTCTCGATGGCTTTCTTTGAACCGAGTCCTATGATGTATGCGGGGCTCTCTCCAAGGGAACCGGCCACGGCTGCCACGAAGGACGCCAGTATGGGGTCGAGCCCGAGGAACGTCGCTATGGAGACGTATGTGAACGTCGGGATTCCCACGAACATGGTCAAGCTCGTGACGAGGACCGCGACGAAGAGGCCGAGGTAACCGAAGGTGGCGATGAATTCCTCGAAGGGAGCCGTCATACCACCCTCACCCTGACGTGGAACACCTCCGTCCTCCCCGGGAGCGAGACGAACACCCTGACGAGGTGGTCGCCGGGCACTGCGCTCTCACCCACGCCCACCGTTACCTTTGCAGTAACCTCCCCGCCCGGTGGCACGTCCGTGGGAATCTCCCCCACGTCAACCGTTAAATGGGGGGACGTCGCGTCGGCCGCCACGCTGAGCCCGCTCAGCGGGGTATTTGTCCCGTTCCTCACAGTCACCCAGAGGATTACCTCGCCACCGGGCCTCACGGTCTGCGTGTCCGCGCTCACGACGATGTGGAGTGGTGGGGGGAGGTAGAGCCACACGAGGACGAGAAACAGGGCTACCGAGAATATCCAAAAGAGCCTTTCCCGGAGCCCGCCTTCGTCGTATATCCCCAACGCATCACCTCATTTTCGCATATACCCTGAATATCCTTTGGAGGGCCGTGAAGTGGAAGAGGATTGCCATTGCGATGAGACAGGCCTCCGCATATCCGTAGAAGGCCGCGAAGGGGAACACCACGGCTATCATTATGAGCCTCTCGGCCCTCTCCATGAGGTCGGGCCAGTCCACGTTGTCCACCTTTATCTCCATGGCTGCACGGGCCTTGGCATACGGAATGAGTAGTGCTCCGAGGAGAGCAAGGAAGACCCAGACCCACAGGCCCGTTCCCATCCCGATCCCGAAGAGGAGTATCCCCTCCACGTACCTGTCAACCACCGCGTCGAGGTACGCCCCCCACTTTGACTCCTTCTTCGAGAGCCGTGCTATGGCACCGTCCAGGGCGTCGAGGAAGGCAGCGAAGACGGCGAGGATCCCACCACCGAACCAGTCCTGGACGGAGAACAGGTAGGCGGCAACCAAGGCGAGGAGTATGGAAAAGAGTGTGACGAGATTCGGCGGAAGGTGCACGAAAAACCTTGCTATCCTCCTCATCAAGGGCTCTGTCCTGTGGCGGAGCCTTGCGCTTATCATGGTTCCACCATGAAGAGTTTAGGGTCTCCTCCTTTTAATAGACCGAGGACGACGCCCACGTCCAACCACGCGTGGGCATAGGAAACGGAGGCAAGGGCCGTGGCGTAGTCCCCCTTCTCGGCGAAGTGAATCGAGTCCTCGTAGTACCTCCTTGCCATATCCACCAGCAGCCCTGCAAGTTTCCTCATCTCGCTCCCCTCCGGTGGAACGATCTCCACCTCTGATAGGGCCTTCTCCGTGATCTCCCTGTACCTTGCATACTTTTCACGTGCACCTTCCATCCTCGTACCTCCTTATGGCATACAGGGTCTCCTCTTCGACGGGGTGGAGCTCTCCGGGGAGCACGAGGACGTGCGGAGGCGGTCCCCACTTCACCTCCATGAGCTCCTCCACGGTTCCCACGTACCTCACGCAGTCCGGGTAGCCTATCCTCGCCATCCCCACGAGGAGGTCTGAGAGCTCTATGACACCCTCCTTCCTCACCCTCTCCCAGTGTAGCAGGGCCTCGAGGGCAACGGGGATCGTGACTGGTTCGGGGTGTAGATCGAGGAGGATGAGTGTGTGGAGGCCTCTGCGCCTGTTTGCCGCGATTCTCTCGTAGAAGGAGGGGGAATCTTTCCATAGATACGGAACGGTGACCGTGTAGCCGAACTTGTAGTGCTGGAGGCCTGCGAGGGAAGGCGCGACGGTATATATGGAGATCCCGGGCACGTACCTTACCTTTACACCCCTCTTCAATGCCTCAAGGTAAATGCTGATATGTGTAGTAGCCACGAGGGGGTCCCCCAGAGTCGCTACCACCACGTCCTTCCCCCTCGCCTCCTCAACGATGGAGGCCACGTCATCCTCGAGCATCTTCCTGCTCGCCTTCACAAAGCTCCTCCCAACGGCAACCTCCCATTCAGACACCATCTCGTCGTCAATGATATTGGTAAAGATATCTATGTAGACCGTATCGGCCTCGGTGAGAATCTTTCTTGCTTCTTCGGTGAGGTGCTTGGGTGCGAGGCCAAGGCCGAGGAGGTAGAGCATGGTATCATAATGTCTCCCCACATTTAACCGCTTCGCCCCCCTTTCACTTACGTGGGACTTGCGGTGAAGGTGAGGAAGGGGGAGGCGGAGGAGGTCAGGAAAAAGCTCGTAGAGATGGGGGTGCTGGATAGGGACAGGAAGGCCACCAAGAGGGGTGATTTCGTCTATTTCCCTGTTACACAACCCGTGGAGGGATACGAGGTAGTAGATGTCGACCTCCCACCTACAAAGAAAAAGCCAAGGGACATTGTGGAGGCCCTGAAAGATGTTCTGACTCCTGAGGAACTTGAAAGGCTCGTGAAGTCCTTCGACATCATAGGACACGTGGCTGTCATCGAGATCCCGGAGGAGCTTAGGAAGAGGGAGGCAGACATAGCGAGGGCGATCTTGGCTGTACATCCCAACGTGAAGACGGTGGCAGTGGAGGAGGGCCCCCACACGGGGGAGTTCAGGGTGCAGCCCGTAAGGGTAATCGCAGGTGACCCGAACCTCGTCACGGTGTACAGGGAGCACGGGGTGAGGATGATGCTCGAGGTGGGCAAGACCTACTTCTCCGTGAGGCACTCGTACGAGCGGAAGAGAATCGCCGAGCAGGTGAAGCCGGGGGAGGTGGTGGCAGCCCTCTTCGCCGGAGTGGGCCCGTACCCCCTCGTCATTGCAAGGAAGCAGCCGGGCGTGAAGAAGATTTACGCCGTCGAGCTGAACCCGGTGGCGTGGAAGTACCTCGTGAAGAACGTGGAGATGAACGGGTTCCAAGACAAGATCATACCCGTGAGGGGGGATGTGAGAGACGTGGTTCCCCGGATGTTCCCCGGGATGGCCGACAGGGTTCTCATGCCCCTCCCGAAGACTTCTCACGAATTTTTGGACATAGCCATGATTGCCCTCAAGCCGGAGGGTGGCATCGTGCACTACTACACCTTCGGTCCCGCTGAGGACCCTTACTCGGAGGCGGAGAGGAAGATCAGGGAGGTGGCCGAGGAATTCGGATACAACGTGGAGGTGCTGACGAGGAGGAAGGTGGCCGACTACGCCCCGTACGTGTGGAAGGTTGTGCTGGACATCAAGCTTTCTCGAGTAGCTCCCTGAGGATCTTGGCTCCTTTCTCGATCCTCTCGGGTGTCTCGTAGGAAAAGGAGAGGCGGGCGGTTCGGGAATCGGGGCGTGTTATGTAGAAGTATTTCCCGGGGATGAAGACGACGCCCTCTCTCCTTGCGCGCTCCAAGAGCTCGTCTCCGTCCACAGGTAGCTTCGTCCACAGGAAGAAGCCCGCCGATGGTTCCACGAAGTCGAGGACGCCCTTCAACTCACCTATGAGGGTATCCCTCTTCTTCCTGTAGATCTCCCTCGCCCTCTCAGCGTTCCTCTCCACCATCCCCTTCCTCAGCAGCTCGGTGAGGACAAACTGGGAGATCGCCGGTGGACAGATGTTGAGGGCGGGGCGCAACCTCATTATGGTCTCCTTTATATCCTCTGGCAGAGCCAGCACTCCCAGTCTAAGCCCTGGTGACACCACCTTACTGAAGGAAAAAATGTACACGCTCTTGTCTGTCAGGGAGGCCACGGGTCTCGGCTCGTCCCCGTAGTACAGCATGTCATAAGTCCCGTCCTCGATGACGAGGACCTCTTTACTCAGCTGCGCGAACTCCTCCCTCCTCTCCAAATCCATCGTCCTCCCGGTGGGATTGTGTCCTGTTGGGATTATGTAATAGGCGTCCGAGACGTCGGGCACCTCTCCCCGCTCGTCTATGTCGGCGGGTGCCACGTAGGCGCCATGAACCTTGAAGGCAGTTACTGCCTCGAGGTATCCCGGGTTGCCCACCCTAACGCCTTTCCCCCTCAGATAAAGGGCGAGAAGTCCTATAGCCTCCTGTGCACCCGAGGTCACGATTACTTCCCTGTTCTCAATCCCTCTCCTCTCAAGGAACCTCGTTACCTCTTCCCTGAGCTCGTCAAGTCCGTCATAAGGGGTGTAGTTCAGGTACTCTTCCTTCACCTCGGTTAGTATCTTCCGGATCTCCTCCGCGGGAAACGTCCTTGGATCAGGTAGCCCGGGTCCAAAGTTTATGTGGCCTTTCCTCTTTGCCTCCGCGAGAATCTCGCCAATAACACTCATGCCCTCACCTCAGGGCCTCCCAAAGAATTTCGTCGTGGGCATAGACCTGGATGCCCTTCTCCGTTATGGCTAAGGGGTGAACCCTGTTGGAGTGTTTCGTTCCCCTCATCTTCCTTATGAAGAGGGCCCTGTGGGGAGGTATGAAGTAGAGCCTTATGACGCCGTCAGCTATGAACTCCTCCACACCGAACGTCGAGAACCTCATTCTCTCGTCCGGTGCACCCGCCGTTAGTACGGTCGTCACGCCGAGCTCTTTCAGATTGTCTACAAGGTGGTAGATGTAGAAGTCGACAGAGGACGGATCGTAGGCCCAGATTCCCCTCGTGGCGTCCCCCGTGAGGGGAACGGCACCGAGGTACTTGACAAGAGCCGTTAGGGAGTCTATGGCAACGCGTTCGGCCTCTATCTTGGTGACGAGGTCGAGTATGTTCTGAACTTCCTGCTTCCAGTTCTGCCTGAAGTCCTGCGGAGAAGAGATCTTGACCCTGAATATCTTCATCGAGTCGGCCACCGCCGTGTAGTCCCAGCCAAAGTTCTGAAGGTTCCACATTATGTTCGTGGCAGGCTCCTCAAGTGTTATGAAGACACCCGGCTGGGTGTAGAGGGCTGCTCCGGCATATATGTACTGGAGGGCGAAGATCGTCTTGCCCGTACCGGGTCCGCCCACCACGAGTATGTTCGAGTACCTCGGAAAGCCACCTGATATGAGGTCGTCGAGTCCGGGTATCCCCGTGGGTATTCTCTCCACCATCGGGGTGATATGGGCGAGGAGGTTTATATACCTTGAGGCGTTTACTCTACCGTGAAAGAGGAGAGAATTGCACAGCTGGTCACCGTTCCAGAGTGGAAAACCATACTCCTCGACCTCGTGGAGAAGAACGAGATCGACCCCTGGGACGTGGACATAGTGAGGTTGACCTCCCTATACCTCGAGGAGATAAAGAGGAGAAAGGACCTCGACCTCTACGTGCCAGCGAACGCCGTGCTCGCCTCCTCTATTCTCCTCTACCTGAAGTCAAGGGTCTTGAAGGAAGAGAAGGAAAAGCTTAAGGTCCCAGAAGAGCCCGAGGTCTTCCTGGAAGAACCCGAAGAGATGCCCGGGGTCATAGAAGAGATCCCTGAGGGAGTTGTCGTCGTCCCACCGGGGAGAATCGTGAGGAGGAGGATCTCACTCGACGAGCTCCTCGAAGCCATGGACAAGTTGATGAAGAGGGGAGTGAGGAAGAGGCCCGTGGAGCCACCGCCGGACGTGGAGGACTTCTTCGACGTCGTGGAAGAGGAGGACGTGGAGGACTACATCGCAGAGGTGTATTCGAGGATACTGTCCTCGCTCGATTCCACCGGCATGACCACACTCTCCGAGATCACGCCAGCAGACCCGCTTGAGTTCGTGAAGACGCTCCTCGCCGTCCTGTATCTCGCAAGTGAGGGGAAGCTCGAGGTGTTTCAAGAAGAGGTGTTTGGCGAGGTCATAATAAGGGTGGTTGGATGATTAACGAGGTAGAAGCCGTCCTCTTCCTCTCTCCAAGGCCGATGACCCCCTCTGAGATAGCAGAGCTCCTGAACACCTCCGAAGAGGACGTGTTGAGGGCCATAGAGGAACTGAAAAGGCGTTACGAGGGGACCGCCCTCACCGTAGAGGAATTTCTGGGCGCCTACAGGCTCGGGATCCGGGAGGAGTACGTAAGCCTCGCAAAGAAGCTTGGGCTCCTCCCTGAGTTCACGAGGGGAGAGCTCAGGGCCATCGCCCTTATAATGAAAAAAGGTGAGGTGAAGCTCTCGGAGCTCAGGAAGAGGTTCTCGCACGTAAACGAACTGTTAGAGAAGCTCCGGAGATACGGCTTCGTCGTCACAAGGAAGAAGGGGAGAACCGTTTTTGTAAGAAAAACAAAGGTGATGGACAGTTATTTCAGGCTCATCGAGGGAACCTGATAACCTTCTCGCCCTCGCCACGCCCTTTCTTTACCGTTATCTCGACGATCCCGTTCCTCTCTTCCATCTTCACGGTCTTCGGGTTGACCTGTTCCTCGAAGTAGATGAACCTCTCGCCCCTTGGCGTGGAGACGTAGAGACCCCCGGGCGTTACCCGGAGCACTGTCGATCTCCTTGGGAGGTTTCTCACGTCGAGAGTGACCACGTACTCTTCTCCCGCGTCTATGACCTCGAAGGGGACGTAGATCTTCCTCTTTCTTGGCCTTATGGGATCTATCTTGACATTGCCGTCAGAGTCTATGCTTATCTTGACACCCATGGCCCCGGAGTTCAGCACACTCATCATTCTGTTGAACACTTGGAAGAAGTACCTCTCGAGGTCGTCCTCCATGGTCATCGCTTCCATAAAAGGACGAAGGGTTTAAACGGCCTACCGGAGAAAGTCCTCCAGCGATCTCTGGAAAAGCTTTTTAGCCATTCTCCTGCTCGTGATCCAGCTCGACCTCACGAAGGAGGGTGTCCTCCCGAACCTCCTCATCCACCGCTCGACGAACGCCAGCGTCTCGCCGTCGTGGGGATATCCCGTCCCTATCCTCCCGTACACCTCCTCCATCCTCCTTATCACCCTGTCCCTCTCCACCTTCGCCACGATAGAGGCGTCCGACACCACGGGATACCTGTCGTCCGCGCCGTGCTCCGCCACTATTTCGACGCCTGACACAAGTCCTTTTATCCTCTCAAGGAACCTCGCAGGATCCGTGTCCGGGACGTCAATATAGACCTTCTTTGCCCCGCTCCTCGTTATGAGCTCGGCCGCTACGATTGTCTCAAGCCTGTTCAATCCGTTCTCTGTCACGAACGTGTCGATCACGAAGGGTTCCACCCTCCTTACGAGGACTACATCCGCCACCTTCCGTATCTCATCGTAGAGCTCCTCCCTCTTCCGGGGGGAGAGCTTCTTCGAGTCCCTCACACCGAGTTCCCTGAGGACCCCCTCGTCCTTAACCCCCACGAGCGCCATCACCATGGGGCCCACTACTGGTCCCCTGCCCGCCTCGTCTATCCCCGCTATCACGGTAGTTAAGATGTCCCGAAGGTGAGATAAGGATTTTTATTCCGTTCCCGCCCCGCCTAATAGTATGCTGAGGGGCCTCGTCGTCTCCTACAGGAGGGGTAGGAGGACGATGAGGACAAATCAGGTTATCATAGAGGTGCCCGGAGTCAGGACGCGGAGAGAGGCGTCGAGGCTCGTGGGAAAAAAGGTTATATGGGAGACGCCGAGCGGCAAGAAGTTAAGAGGGGTTATAACCTCGCCGCATGGCAACAAGGGAAGGGTGAGGGCCCGTTTCTCGAAGGGGGTTCCCGGGCAGATGATAGGGGAAAGGGTTGCCATTCTTTAACACACTTCGCCCTTAATTTTCCTCCGTGAGGACGGTTGTGTGG
>JALTNN010000034.1 GCA_027000685.1 Microcaldota archaeon | reverse complement strand
GCTCTCGGCCCTCTCCAGGAGCCCCCTGAACATCGCGTCCCTGTCGAGGACCCAGGCGACGCCCCTCCTCTCCACGGTAATCTCCTCTCCGCCCGACGAGACGACCGCGCCGTCTATCCTGTGGACGGCGAACTCCTCGAGAACGGGAAATTCGAGAACGGTCCTGTTGCTGACGAGGCCTCCGCACACGACTCTTCTACGCGGGTTCTTCTCGTAGAGGGCTACCTTCCAGCCCTCGGTGGCGAGCTCGCCGGCTATATAGGAGCCGAGATCCCCGCCAACGACGGTGACGGCAAATATGCTCAGCTCACCTCCTTCTCATCAGCCTTCAGGCTGCCCATTCACTCATCATCGCTTGATTTTTATATGGTGACGCAATTAATATATGCAGAATGCTTTCCGGTATCCTCGCGAAGCTCGAGGACAAGTACTACGGTTTTCTTGACTGGCTTATGGAGAGGGGCGTGCCAGTTGAAAATATCGTGGGGCCGTTGGAGTCGAAGGGAATAAACACGTTCTACATAGCACTCGGCCTCCTCGTCCTCGTGCTCGCGGGGGTAGGCTTCATTGCCTACAACGCCTTCGCCGTCCCGAAGCAGGTGATAGTGTTCAAGGATGCCAAGGGTAACCCGCTTGAGGGCGTCAATGTCGTCCTTCTCGTGGACGGCGTGGAGAGGGAGCTCACGACCGGGCCGGACGGGACGGTGGAAGTAGCGGGAAGAAACGTTGAGTTGATCCGTGTGTCATTCGCGGGCTACAGGAAGACGGCCGTGAAAAGGGTGGAGAACGGTCTTATCGTGGTCCTCGAACCGAGGAGGTATGATACGAAGGTTTACGTTAAGGACGAAAGGGGAAGGGAGGTGGAGGCAACACTCAGGGTCTATGTGGACGGTGACGAGGTGTTCTCCGAGGAGGGAAGCGCGTTCACCCTGTGTTTCGCAACTGCACCCACGAGCGGCTGTATTATCGTGAGCAAGGACTCGGAGATAGAGTTCGAGGCGGGTGCTGAGGGATACGCGACTGCCCGGAAGAGGTACGGGGATGTGGAAGACCTCCCGTCCACCGTGAGACTGACGTTGGAAAGGAGCGGCGAGGGGTACGAGGAAGTCGCCACGAAGACGGCAACTGTTACCTTTAACGTGAGGTACAAAGACTACGACGAGCCCTTTACAGGCTACGTCTATCTCGCTGCGGCAGGTTCCTCCCTGAGCAGGTACACGGTGAGGATTGCCAACGGTGTGGGGACGACAACCCTCGCATACGGTGCCTACACCATAACGTCTGTGAGGACGAGGGTGGGGACGAGGGAGGTGACCGTCCCGGTCGTCCAGGGGAAGACGCTCGTTGTGTCGAGCACGTACGTTTCCCACGAGGTGGTTGTGGAGGTTCCCGAGGAGATCTTTAGCATCGTGTTCAAGATCACGGACGAGAACGGAGCACCCCTTCAGGCAGAGGTCAAGCTCACGTTTGGAGACGACGTGATAAGCTATCTGACAGACGAGAAGGGCAGGGTGACGTTCAACCTCTCCTCCTCGGGGTGCGGGACATACACCGTGATGAAGGAAGGCTACGAGTCCGCAACGGGCAAGGCGTGCACCGGGGAGGAAGTGAAGGTCGCCCTCAAGAAGGTGATACAGAAGGGAACCGTGCGGGTCATCGTATACGACCAGAGGGAGGAGCCCGTCCCCAACGCCACTGTCTATCTCGTTAAAGAGGACGGCACAGAGATGGGCCTGTCCGACACGACGAACTCGTTCGGCAGGGTTCTCTTTGAGGAGGTACCAGTTGGAACCTACGTGGCGGTGGCGGAGTTCCAGAGCATCGTGGCAGAGTCCGAGCCCTTCGAGGTGGTGAAGGATGAAACGACGGACGTCACGGTCTACCTCGTGCCGGACAAGGTGGCAGTGACCGTGGAGGTGACGGAGGAAGGGATTCCCGTCATGGCGGCAAGGGTCAGGGCGGTGAGCTCCGGTGGGAGGTTCCTTGGAGAGGCTGTAACGGATGCGGATGGTGTAGCAGAGCTGGAGCTCCCCGCCGGGCTCTCCGTCCTCTTCAGGGTGACGTTCCTCCGGGGCGGGGGCGAAGTGACCTTCGTCCATGGGCCGGAGTACATACCGCCGGGGGCAAAGAGCTACGAAGTCTCAATAGACATCCCGAAGACAGAGAGGAACGTGGAGTTCATCGGCGTGAAGAACGATGACGGGGAGTGGGTGAGCTCTCTCGAGAGGGGCAGGGAGTACTGGCTCGTCTTCAGGGTGACGAGGGAAGGGCCGGCAAAGTTCGGCTTCGAGTCGGATCCTGCGCTGGGCGTCAAGGTGCTATCGGTACTACCCGAACCCTCCTCAATGGACGAGTACAGGGTAGAGGTTGAGCTCGATGACACGGAGGGTACGGTGATAGAGGACGTGATGGTGAAGATAAAGGTGCCTCTCGCCTTCTCCGAGACAGTTTATTACTTCACGTACTCCCTCGACGAAGCGGTCTCTGAAGGTAGCGTGCCCGTCGGGATGGAGCTCACATGTTCCGAGTATATCTGTTACTCCTTCAAAGTTGTGGACGTCAACACAGGAGCAGAGGTCACGTACGACGACTACCTGAAGCTAAACAGGAACTATAAACTGGAACTCGTTGTGTCACCCCTCACGGATGAGGAGCTCACGGTGGAGCTCTACATGAAGGACGTGTCATCCGGTGAAGTGTCCGTTGTGGCGTCTGGAGTGGCGGTGCCCGGAGAGTTCACGGAAATCACGTACGAGTTCACCCCGATGAAGGAGGCTGGGTACGTCATCGGTGCACTCGTCAAGGCAGGAACTGTCCTCCTCGAGGACGTGGAGTTCGGCTCGTGGTCCGTTTACATCCCCGACCTCGGTCCTCTGCTCCTAACGGTAGAGGTGAAGGTCGGGAAGACAGGGAAAGACATGAAGAAGCTCCCAGATCCCTACTTCCTGAGGGACGTGCAGAACAATATCTACGTAACTATAACGGACGAGGAGGGGCGGACGCCCCAGCTCCCGGTGACGGTGAAGCTAATTTGTGAAACGGGGGAGCCCGTGGGGACGCCCCAGACAACAAACGCGGGCTCCGTGATCTTCACGGTCACGCCCGCGTGCGACGAGATAACTGTGGAAGCGGAGGCCCTCGGATACGAGAGTGCGAGCAAGCTCCTCCAAGCAGCATCAATCGACGACCTATTCATAGAGCTACCGCCCCTCATCTCGCTAGCGGAGGGCAATAACACCGTGACCGTATCCCTTGAGTCCCTCGCGCCCTTCACCGTGAGCACTTCCTACGTTTATCAGGACTGTAACATGAGGTTCACGCTCGACAGTGTGACGCTGGGTGCTTACGACAGGAAAGAAGCGGATATGATCATCGAGTGGGGAGGTGAGAGGTGTCTCGGCCTGAACTCTAAGCTCCCCGTGGAGTTCAACGTCTACATGGGCGGGGTGTATGTGGGCACCAAGGTCGTCGAGACGCAGTTTGCCTTCGGGAGCCCGTTTGAATGTGTGAAGCTCTCTAACATTGAAAAGATTGTGGAGGGATGCTCCGTCACCTTCGAGTTCAACGTAGTGAACGGCTGCGACGTAGACGTCGAGGTGGACGTCACACCCTATAGCAGGGAAGAGGGGACGCTCAGGCTGTCTGTGGGCGGGAAGAGTTACAGCTCGGGTCCCGTCACCGTCCCAAGGGGTGGGGTACTCCAGGTCGAGTACGCTGTCACGGTCCCCACTCCGGCCCTCACCGAGACCACAGAGGTGCCAGCGGTTTTTGATGTCTCCGTCGACGGCGAGCCGTGGCAGTCGCCTGAGGTGAGTGCTCAGGTTTCTGGACTGGAGTGCTGCGACGTCTCCCACTCCATCACGTTCACTCCCTCTGGCGACGAGCTCGTGGCCGACGTGGTGCTGAGCTCGAGCTGCTCCTGGGGTGGAGGCGCCCTCCCCGCCACGCTGGACGTCAACTGGGACAGGGAGGAGTTCACCATCGAGCAGGGTAGCGGCAGGGTATACCTGAGGCCGGCCTCTTTGGCCCCCTACAAATTCACGTACACCCTGTACGTGGGCGGGAGGGAGTTCAGCGGTGTTGAGACCCTCGTGGACACTGCTCAGGTACTCGTGGAACTCGCCGGCGAGAGAACCGTGAGGTGGAGGCTCCCGGAGACCTATGACAGGGTAGGGGTCAAGCTCGTTCCAGGCGGAGGATCTGGCTGCACGGAGCTGAACGTGGTGACGAGCGCGGGGAGGTTGAAGGAGGGTCTCCCGTTCCCCATGAGGTGTCCTGAGGGTATTTGTAATGATACGGTGCCCGTGAGGGTGTTCCTGCTCGACGACGACGGGGTGTTCAGAGGTACCGACAGCTCCGTCTCCGTGACACCGATGTGCGTGACGGGGGCCGGTGAGTGTTACGCCGAGTCCCTGTTCTTCCACGAGTTCTACAACGCGGACACGGCGGCAGGTGTCATCGAAGTCCCCTCGTTCGACCCCGACGCCGAGCTCGGCATAATTGCCCTGGAGAAGGACGTCTTCAGGTCGGCCCTCGGCGACATCTACCAGCTCCTGTGGCTCGTCTATGAAACCCTGTATGACGCGGCATGTGGAGGGATCGGCTGTGACCTCTCCAAGATCGACACGGTGGAAAAGGTGAGGGGTGTCCTGAGCGGGCTCTACCTGTACTCCGACGGCAGGCTTGAACTAAACTACCTGCTACTCCTGTCCCCCGACGACGTCAACACGGCTCCGGGCGTGGACGTCTACACGACGGGTGACACATACGCCCTCGAGGTCAGGGATCCCGTGCTCCCCCTAACAGTGGAGCTCAACGTCTCGGGGGTGTCTCCGAGCGGTAACCTCCTCACCGGTGTATGTGTGGACGTGAGCGACGTGAACGTGGACAGGGGAAGGGTGATCCTCGGGGTGGGGAGCTGTCCCGCCACATCCACGGGCGGGTGTGCGGACGCCTTCGCTGACATCGGCCGCTTCTACACGGACTATCTCTTCGCCCTGAAGATACGGGACGATGCCACGCTTACGGGCGCCCGCGTCGAGAACGTCCTCCAGAGGGAGGGGAACATCTACGGTGTTTACATATCAACAGAGGACTCCTACTACATCCTCGACTGGAACGCGTTCGTCCTCTCGGGCAACTGCAGCAACCCGCCCACCGGACTGTACTGTATTGGTAGTGAAACCGAGTGCAACTGTGTGGGACCGGTGAGCGTGGAGGACGTCTCGAGCTCCTTCACAGACGTAAGCTGGAAGAGGGTGGGCGACGTCCTCTCTTCGGAGGGCATGCTCTGTACCGAGACGGAGTGCCACGTTGAGATCAACTGGGCCACTGTTGTGGTATCTGCACCACCTAATATAACAGATACGGCTCCTCCCCAAGTTACGCTCGAGGTATCACCCACCACCGGAACGATTGGTACAACATTCAATATTACCTGCACCGCCGAAGACGCGGGCGGACTGAGGGAGATCAACATCTACATCGACGGCTCGGAGGTAAACCACTGTCCCTTCGCTTTGTCTTCCTCGGGCACCTGTACCTATGACTTTACGCCGGACAATGCGGGCACCCACACCATTGAGTGTAATGCAACGGATGTATCTGAAAACGTCGGTACCTCATCCACAGAGCTCCAGGTTCTCGGCGGTTGCACCTCAGACGCTGACTGTCCAGATAGCGTAGTTGTAGATACCGAGAACGATACATGTGAATGGAATGACTATGTTTGTGGTGTAGATAATACCTGTAAGATAGATGCAACAGGCTTTGTTAAATGTGATGACCACGACGCCATAGGAACAACGATAATA
>JALTNN010000033.1 GCA_027000685.1 Microcaldota archaeon | reverse complement strand
GCAAGTATGTTAGCGGTGGGGCCCGCTGCCAGGACGGAGACCTTGGCACGGGGATCCGCCCTCTTGAAGGCCTCCTCGTCCGGCATAACATAGGCCGCTACGGGGACGATGGTAAGCAGAACCATGGCCGAGTCCCTGATATCTATCCCTTTTCTCAGGGCCAGGACGCCGTGGGCTCCCTCGTGGATGAGGAAGAGGAGGAGTATCGCGAGCCAGCCCTCCACGAGGGGGATATAATAGGGTCCTACCTGCACGCCGGGGATCACGGGTGCGAGGCCGGGGAGAGGACTACCTCCCTGGAGGTAGGTGGAAAGGATTGTGGCCGCCGAGGATCCGAGGATGAAGAAGGCAGCACCCATGAGCCCGAAGAGGAGCGTGAACATGCCCGCGGGAACTCCCCCTATCATGAGTAGTGAGGTGGGGATGAGGAGGATCAGCCCCGGGCGCACATCATCGACGAATTCTCTCCCGAGAAAGGGCCCGAGGAGGAGGACGGGGCCCGTCCTTTCCACGAACGCCGCAAGTCTCGAACCGGCATACCTCCTCATCCTCTCAAGGAATCCCCTCCACCTCACGAAGAACAGGATCAGGTACTTCCTCTCCACGTCTATCATCGTATCCTCACCACGTCTCCGAGCGTCGGCTGGAAGTCCCCTCTCCCCTCGGGCTCGAACTCCTCCCTCTCGACAAGCTCTATGCCAAGAGCCTTCTCAAGCTTCTTCGCCTGCTCCTCGGTGGGGATTATTCTCTCCTCCTCTATCAGCTTCAGCGTCCTCACGGATATCCCGGTTTCGCGGGAGAGCTGCCTGAGGTCCATCTTGAGGGACTTCCTTGCCTCTCTAACCTTCCTCCCAAAGTCTTCCACGATATCTGTGTACGTCTGACGTATCTTTGCCCGTGTGCCTGCCCTGTACTCTTGAATTATCTCCCCTCTCTCTGCACAGGACTCGCATGTCACGAGGACGGCCCCCTCTATACGGGTGAGAAAGCTCCTCTCCGTCTTTTTTCCACACACCTCGCAGTACATCACCAATACTTTAAAGCGGGAGAACCTTATATAGCTCTGATGGTGGAGTACAAGGAGGAAGGTTCGGCGGCCTTCGACCTCCGGAAAAAGGTGGAAGAACTCGAGGTAGAGAGGAATAGGCTCGAGGCACATACCTTCCACCTCCAGAGGAAGTACGCCGAGCTCTTGAGGGAACTCCAGAGGCTAAGGCAGCCACCCCTCATGGTGGGACACGTCCTCGAGGTGCTGCCGGACGGGAGGGCTATCATTAAGCACACTAATGGCAATCAATTTGTCGTGACTGTGAGAGGCGGTCTGCTGGAGAAGCTGAGGCCCGGTATGAGGGTGGCCCTCTCCCAGCAGACGCTCGCCGTCGTTGATATCCTCCCCGACGACAGGGACGAACGCGTTGGTGCCTTCGAGGTGTTAGAGAAGCCGGGGGTCAGTTACTCTGACATCGGCGGCCTCGACAGGCAGATTCAGGAGCTGAGAGACGTGGTTGAACTCCCACTAAAAGACCCTGACCTTTTCAGGGAGATAGGGATAGAGCCACCTAAAGGTGTCCTCCTCTACGGCCCGCCCGGAACGGGCAAGACCCTCCTCGCCAAGGCCGTTGCCACGGAAAGCGATGCCACTTTCATCCACGTGGTGGGCTCTGAGCTGGTACAGAAGTACATAGGGGAAGGGGCGAAGCTCGTGAGGGAACTGTTCAGACTGGCAAGGGAGAAGGCCCCCTCCATCATTTTCATAGATGAGATCGATGCGATTGGAGGGAGGAGGACGGACTCCACCTCTGGAGGCGACAGGGAGGTTCAGAGGACTCTCATGCAACTCCTGGCGGAGATGGACGGCTTCAGACCCTTGGAGGGTGTTGCCGTTCTTGCCGCGACGAACAGGATCGACATCCTCGATCCGGCGCTGCTACGCCCCGGCCGGTTTGACAGACTGATTTATGTGCCCCTCCCTGACCAAGAGGCGAGGGAGAAGATATTTGAGGTCCACCTCAGGAAGGTCAGGCACGGTAGGATCGACCTGAGAGAACTCGCCTCCGTGACGGCCGGTTTCTCTGGTGCGGAGATAAGGGCCGTTGTTGTGGAGGCGGGTCTGAAGGCGGCGAAGGAGGGGAGGAGAAGGGTCGAGATGAAAGACCTCCTGTGGGCGGTGGAGAGGTTCCGCCGTGAGGAGGTGACAAGCCCTCACTTCAGGTGATGTGAATGGGTACGCCCCTCGGCCCCGTCATTCCAAGGAAGGAGATCGAGCTCGAGGAGCTTGCCACAAGGTTCCTCGCGGTTGACGCCTACAACGCCCTCTACCAGTTCATCTCGGTTATAAGGCAGCCTGACGGAACCCCCCTCATGGACAGGAAGGGGAGGATAACGTCGCACCTCTCTGGCCTCTTCTACAGGACGATAAAGCTTCTCGAGAACGGGATAAGGGTCGTCTATGTGTTCGACGGTGTCCCGCCGGAGTTCAAGAGGAGAGAGGTGGAGGAAAGGGCTGAGAGGAGAGAGGAGGCTGAGAGGAAGTGGCAGGAGGCCCTAAGGAGGGGAGACATTACGGAGGCGAGGAAGTACGCTACACAAGCATCCAGGCTCGAGAAGATGATGGTGGAAGACGCGAAGGGGCTCCTCGAGGCCATGGGGGTTCCGTATGTCGATGCCCCCTCGGAGGGCGAGGCCCAGGCGGCCTACATGGCAGGAAAGGGGGATGTGTGGGCAGCCGCCTCCCAGGACTACGACTCCCTCCTTTTCGGGGCTCCACGCCTCGTGAGGAACCTCGCGATAACGGGGAAGAGGAAGCTACCCGGGAGGAATGTCTATGTGGACGTCAAGCCGGAGCTCATACTCCTCGACGAGGTGCTGAGAACCCTCGGGATCGACAGAAGGAAGCTCGTCTGGATGGGTCTCCTCCTCGGAACGGACTACAACGAGAAAGTCCCCGGCGTGGGCCCCAAGAAGGCCCTCGAGCTTGTGAAGTCTTTTAATTCCCTCGACGAGATCCTCAGGGCCACGGGCCACAGGCCGGAGGAGGACTGGGAGGCTATCGAGAGGTTCTTCCTTGACCCTCCCCACACGGACGAATACACCCTAAGGTATAAGAACCCGGACAGGGATAAAATCTACGAGATCCTCGTGGAGGAGCACGACTTCAGCCCGGAGAGGGTCGAAAAGGCTGTAGAACGCCTCGAAGAGGTAACACCAGCAGCTGGTACGCAGTCGTCCCTGGAGGCGTGGTTCGGATGAAGGGCGAGATGTTCGCACCCCTCATAGGCGTCGTTATCCTCGGGCTGGCTCTGCTCTTTGCGGGCTCACTCCTCTCCCAGGAAAGGACGGCGATGGGGACGGTATCGAACTTCGGCGAGAAGATAAGGGTGTTAACCTATGCCGAGGTGGCACCCCAAGACATACTATCCTCCGTGGAGGCATACGTGAGGGCGAGGGTTTTGGAGGAGCTGTCCACGGCCGACTGGAGGGACGTCGTATCGTGGATTGGGGAGAGATTTCCCGGCTGGATTACAGGCTTTTTCGAGGAGTACCTCGGGACTGAAAGCGGTGTCAGGCTCATCGAATCCCCGTCCGTTGAAGAGGTTGGCGTGGAGCGTGTTCCCGGTGAGGACTTCTACGTGGTAGAGGTGAGGGGCAAGCCGGGGAAGTTTGTCATCGCGAGCGGCGACACCGCGGTGACCGTGGAGGTGGATGTGAGCGGCGAATACGTCGTCCCGTTCCCGGCAAGTAAGGCCGAGGAGGTCGTCGAAGAGGTGGAGAAGGTGGAGGACAAGATAGAGCGGTGGTTGAGCGGAAAGAGGGAGAAGATCGGTTCCGTCGTCTGGTTCGACGAGAACCTCCTCGAGTTCCTCGAAGAGCTCGCTGAGGGAAGCGGTGCGGCGTTCACCTATACTTCTGTTGAGGTATGTGAGGTTCCCTCCTACGAAGAGAAGGGATATCCCTCAAGAATCACTGGAATATCCGTGGAGAAGGAGCTTGAGTGGGAGGTCCCCGGAACAGGGGAGGAGGTAGAGCTCTCCGTGACGGGAAGTGCCGATGTCTCCATCGAGCCCCTTGAGGAGGGCGTCAGTTATCTTCTCTTCAAGATGGGTGGGGATCTGTTCTTCATTGGAATCGATGGTGTGACCTGTTCGGAGGACTCCGTGGAGGAGGTCGTAACGGAGTGGGCAGCGGAGGAGTGCAGGTGTTGTAGGAAGGTAATGGGAGAAGCGAGCGTTGTGAAGTGTGAGCCGCCCGAGGGTATGGGAGCCGTGTGCATGGCCGTCAAACCACATATAAAGGCTTCTAAGCTCGAGGAATGTCCATGAGATCCTTTACGAGCTCTCTTACCTCCTCTTGGATGTCAAAGGGGTCCCTCTCACCGTCGATGACCTTCACAACATCGTACTCCTTCGATATCTCGAGGTACCTCTCTCTCACGCTCGCGAGGAACTCCACGTCCTCGTACATCTGCTTCACCCTCTCCTTCCCCTTCCGGGCGAGGGCCGTCTCAGGGTCCACGTCAAGGAGGACGACGAGGTCTGGGAGGAGAAAGTCGAGCCTTGACATTATGTCCTCCAGAAACTCCTCCTCAACACCGAGAACCATCTGGTAGGCCAGGGTGGAGAGGAAGCTTCGTGAGGAGAGGACCCATCTCCCCCTTCCGAGGTTGGGCACCACCCTTGTCCTCAGGTGTTCGTGCGAGTCCGCGAGGAAGAGAAGGGCGGTGCTCCTCGGGTCGAAGCCGTACCTTCCCCTGAGGAGGGCCTTAATCAGGAGGCCTGTGGGGAGATACGTGGTGGGCTCAGAGGTTCTCACATACCTGATGTCCCTTTCTATGAGAAAGGGCTCGAGAAGGGATATTTGGGTGTCCTTCCCGCTCCCGTCTATTCCCTCGAAGACGATGTACTTCCCCCTATAGGGATTTCTCGCCAGCACGCTGTAAGTAAGCCCTGCCCCTATTTATGCCTTACAGGTATCTCCCTCATATCCTCCGGGAGGTACCTCCAGAGGACCCTGGGTATCCTCACGGCCTCACCGTCGAAGTGGTTCTCAAGGAGGGCCGTCACCGTCCTCTGGACGGCGACCGCCGTGGCGTTGAGCGTGTGGACGAAGTCTGTCGTGCCGTCCTTCTTCCTATAACGTATGTTTAGCCTTCTTGCCTGCCAGTCCAGACAGTTGGAAGCCGAGACGAGCTCCCTGTACCTCCCCTGTCCCGGAAACCAGCCCTCTATGTCGTACTTTCTCGCTGCCACGGCCCCCAAGTCTCCGGAGGCCACATCCACTACACGGTAAGGGATGCCAAGCTCTTTGAGTATCTCCTCGGCATTGGAGACAAGGAACTCGTGCTCCTCCCACGAGTCCTCGGGATAAACATAGGAGAACTGCTCGACCTTGTGGAACTGGTGAACACGGAATATTCCCTTTGTATCCTTACCGTGGGAGCCGGCCTCCTTCCTGAAGCAGGGGGACCAGCCCACGTACCTCCTCGGAAGCTCGCCGGTCTCAAATATCTCGTTGGCGTGGTAGCCGGCAAGGGCATGCTCGGCTGTGGGTATGAGGTAGAGGTCCTCGTCTTCCACCTTGTAGATCATCTCCTCGAAGTCCGTGAAGTAAGTGGAGCCCTCCTCCACGAACCTCCTCACCATGTAGGGAGGGATGACTGGCGTGAAACCCTTCCGCACAAGCTTCTCGAGGACGTAGAGCGAGAGCGCGAGGTCGAGGAAGACGAGCTGGTTTCTCTCGTAGTAGAACCTGCTCCCCGCCACTTTGGAGGCCCTCCCCGTGTCCGCGATGTCCAGCATCTCCACGAGGTCGTAGTGGTGG